>JBIOVC010000499.1:0-7257 GCA_044867545.1 Hyphomicrobiaceae bacterium
AGCTCTACTCGTGCGGGCACCGACAGGAGCCAAATCGAAACGCATGCCAGACCGCGACTTCGCTGCAGTCCTCAGGGGCTACAGCCTCACCACGGCGGAAATCCTCTACCGGATGCCGGACCATCCATCGCTGCTGCAGACCTACGTGTGGCAGGACTACGATCTCCACCCCCGCTTCCCGAAGCTGCTGCGGTTCCTCGATTTCTGGGCCGCGAAGCTCGACGGCAAGCTCTATCGCGTGCGCGTCGCTCACACCAAGCTGATCAAGCCCAGCGAGATCAGCTTCGTCGACGGCCAGTTCCGGTTGCATTGAGACTGCAACATCTCTGTAGGTCGGGCTGAGCCCTTCGCGAAGCCCGACGCTCGGCTGGCAGCAAGTTGTCGGGCTTCCGCCGGACAAAGTCCGGCGTCAGCACCGACCTACATTGCATCGCGCGCACCGTCACCGCCGTTGAGTTGCTTCACCGCGCCCTCCTGCGTTCCCGGAAACCGCGCGTCGCACGACGGCGCTTCAGAGCGGGAGAAAGCAAGCGCGGCTATCCGGGATCTTGACGCTTCGTGTGAAGATCCCGTGTCTGCGGCGCACCACTACGTGCTGCGCCGCGCACGGGAACGCAACTGGGGAGTGACGGCGCCCCAATCTCGGCGGCGAAGATCATCCTTCCGGGCCGTCTTCGTCATCGCTTGCGGTCGGCAAGACGACGACGATGCGGCCCGCGGCGACGTCGACGGTTGGGACGAATGCGTCGGTGAACGGGACAAGCTCGGTCCGGTGCGACCCCGCAAGGCGGACCTCGATAATGTCTCCGGCGCCATAGTTCTCAACCGCAACAACCTCTCCGACCACATCACCCGCCGGCGATACGGCAGACAACCCGATCAGATCGGCGCGATAGAACTCATTCGCCTCCGTGGCGGGGAGCCGGTCGCGATCGACATAGAGGCGTGTGCCTTTGAGCGCCTCGGCGGCGGTGCGGTCGGTGATGCCGTTGATGCGCGCAACAGCGCCCTTCTCGCTGACGCGCTCGACCGCAACGCGGAAGGCGCGGTCACCGACTTCGTTCCGAAGCTCGCCGTAGCGGGCGATGTCCTCCGGCGCAGCCGTGTAGGTTCTGATCAGTACGTGCCCACGGATACCGTGAGCGCCGACGATCTGGCCGAGGAGGATGCGCTGGCTCGTCATGGCGATGCCGCCTGCAGACGGGTTGACGCCTTGTTATCCGTCATCCTCGAGCAGAGAGCGCGCAGCGCGAGCTGTCTCGGGGACCCAGCGGAAGGAGTGCCGAAGGCTCCGTATTGAAACCCAATGTGGCGGCTTCGCCGAGTCTGACGCTGGGTCCCCGAACGCGCTCGCGATGCTAGCGCGTTCGAGGACGACGAACGGGACATGTGGGGCAGTCCCGCAGGGTCTGACCCCAATTCACGCTTAGGCCGCAGGCTGCCCGCCGCCGGCCGCAGCACCGCCCTCGGCCGCCTTCGCCTTCTCGGCGGCCGCAGCCTCGCGCTCGAGCCGCTTCTTCCTGGGCTTGGCCTTGTTGGGGTTGCTGGAGGCGACGCGCTTCATCAGCCCGGCCGCATCGAGGAAGCGCGCGACGCGATCGGTCGGCTGCGCGCCAACCGACAGCCAGTGCTTGGCGCGGTCCACGTTCAGCTTGACGCGGTCGGCAGAGTTCTTCGCGAGCAGCGGATCGAAGGTGCCGATCTGCTCGATGTAGCGGCCATCGCGCGGAGAGGCGCTGTTGGCAGCGACGATGTAGTAGTAGGGGCGCTTCTTGGTGCCGCCGCGCGAGAGGCGAATCTTTACTGACATTTCCGGTTTCCTTCTTTCTTCAACTGGGTCCTGTTCACATGTTCAAGGTTGCCGGGGAGGGGTGGCGGTAAATGCCAACGGCCCAGCCCCGCAGCTCGATGGTGCGCTCGAAGACGGCGCCGAGGCGCTCAGCAACCCGCTTCGATAGAGTGTTGTCGTCCGCGATGCAGCTTACGACCGTGGTCCAGCCGAGGTCACGGTAAGCGAACTCGCGCACACGCCCCGCCGCCTCGGTGGCGTAACCGCGGCCTTGGAAATCCGTCAGCAGGCCCCAGTTGATCTCGGGCTCCGGCCAGCCGAGCGGATTCCACAGCCCGCTGTAGCCGACGAAGCGACCGCTCGATCTCTCCTCGAGCGCCCAAATGCCGTAGCCGCGCAGCGCCCAGTGGCCAAGGTAGGCCGCCATGCGCCGCCAGGCATCGTCAGGACCGCAGGGGCCGCCGACGAACTTTGACGTGGCCTCGTTGGCGCAGAACCCGGCCCAGGGACCGGCGTCCGCGTCGCGCCAGGCCCGCAAGTGCAGCCGATCCGTCTCGAGCTCGGGAACCATGTCTATCTCTTCTTGCCAGGCAAACCGGGGAGGCCCGGAAACCTGGGCGCGCCGCCGAGACCCGGCAGGCCACCACCAATTCCCGGCATGCCGGTAGGCAGCCCGGGCACGCCCTTCGGCAGCTCGCCGCGCTTTGCCTGCTCGAGCATCTCCGGCGTCGGCGCACCGACCCCGCCGAACATGCGCGCGAACATTCCCTTGTTCTTGCCCATCGCCTTCATCATGTCCGCCATCTGGCGGTGCATCTTCAGCAGGCGATTGACCTCCTCGACCTTGGTGCCGGAGCCCGCCGCGATGCGGCGCTTCCTCTTGCCGTCGAGGATCTTCGGGCTCTTGCGCTCCTTCGGCGTCATCGAGGTGATGATGGCGTGCTGGCGCTTCAAAACCCTGTCGTCGAGATTGGCCTCGGCGATTTGGGACTTGAGCTTGCCGATGCCGGGGAGCATGCCGAGCACGCCCGACATGCCGCCGATCTTCTGCATCTGCTTCAGCTGCTCGGCGAGGTCCTCGAGGTCGAACTCGCCCTTCCTCATCTTCTGGGCGATCTTCTGCGCCTTCTCGACCTCGATGGTCTCGGCCGCCTTCTCGACCAGGCTGACGATGTCGCCCATGCCGAGGATGCGGCCGGCGATGCGGCCGGGGTGGAAGTCCTCGAGCGCGTCCCACTTCTCACCGGTGCCGAGCAGCTTGATCGGCTTGCCGGTGACAGCGCGCATCGACAACGCGGCGCCGCCGCGGCCGTCGCCGTCGACGCGGGTCAAGACGATGCCGGTGAGGCCGATGCGGGACTCGAAGGCCTTGGCGGTGTTGACCGCGTCCTGGCCGGTCAAGCTGTCGGCGACGAGCAGCACCTCGTGCGGCGCCGTCGCCTTCTTCACCTCAGCGGCCTCCGCCATCAGCGCTTCGTCGATGGTGATGCGGCCGGCGGTGTCGAGCAGGACGATGTCGAAGCCGCCGAGGCGGGCGGCGTCCATGGAGCGCCGCGCGATCTGCTGCGGCGTCTGGCCGGCGATGATCGGAAGGGTGGCGACGCCGGTCTGCTCGCCCAGCACCTTGAGCTGCTCCTGCGCTGCCGGCCGCCGCGTGTCGAGCGAGGCCATCAGCACCTTCTTCTTCTCGCGATCGGTCAGGCGCCTGCCGATCTTGGCGCAGGTGGTGGTCTTGCCCGAGCCCTGCAGTCCGACCAGCAGAATCGCGAAGGGTGGCGCGGCATTGAGGTCAATCGGCTCGGCGTCGGAGCCCAGCACGCGGACAAGCTCGTCGTGGACGATCTTGACGACCATCTGGCCGGGCGTGACCGACTTCACGACGTCCTGGCCGACGGCCTTGTTCTTCACGGCCTCGGTGAAGTCGCGGACGACGTCGAGGGCGACGTCGGCCTCGAGCAGCGCGCGGCGGACCTCGCGCATCGCCTCGGCGACGTCGGAATCGGAAAGCGCACCGCGGCCAGTGAGCCTCGAGAAGATGCCGGAAAGGCGGTCCGACAGGGATTCGAACATCGCTACTCCCTCGTGCTCGCGTCCCTCATATGGCCTCCGGCCCTCCAAAACGCCAACGCGCCCGCGGGCGAAACTCGCTGGCGGGCGGTGACCGCCATGCCTCCCGATGCGGTTCGCATCATGTGCAGGGCGGCGGCTCGTGGGTTAACGGGCCTGCTGGTCGGCGGCGACCATGCGCGAGGTGGGCGAGGCTGTCAACCGGTCGTCATCTAGAGGGGAGAGGGAATGATTAGGCGGTGATCGAGCCGTTGATAAAGTCCTCGATCTTCTTCTTCTGCACCAGCGCGCCGACGTGCTGGGCGGCGACCTTGCCATCCTTGAACAGGATCAGCGTCGGCATCGCCTGGATGCGATACTTCTGAGTGACCTCGGGGTTCTGGTCGACGTCGAGCTTGGCGACCTTCACCTTGCCCTTGAGCTCGGCGGCGACCTGCTCGAGTGCCGGCGCCATCGCCTTGCAGGGTCCGCACCACTCGGCGAAGAAGTCGACGAGCACGGGCTCCGAGGACTTGATCACCTCAGCCTCGAACGTCTTGTCGGACACTGCCTGAGATGCTGCCATGATCTCTTCTCCCCAAGGGCCGAGGACCGGCCCATTCGTGATTCGCCGCCGGAACGTAGGTAGGCCGGCCCCACCCGTCAAGGCAGGCCGGTGCCAAGCCGCCAGAGCCGCTCGCGATAGTCACCGATCAGTGCGGCAGGGATCTCCATCAGGCGTGGGCCATCCGTCCAAAGAATTCCGGCACGCACGGGAACGTCGCCGAAAATGTGCTGCACGGCCAGGGAATAGGCAGCGAGCTGATAGAGGTAGGCGTCGGCCACCTTGTGCGGACTTTCGGGCGGCGGCCGGTTGGTCTTGTAGTCGACGATCATAATCGCGTGATCGAGCCGGACGAGGCGGTCGATCTGGCCGACGAGGCGCAGCGGCGGCTTGCCGGCGAGCGGGGAAGGTATCTCGGCGACGATCGGTACCTCGGCGCGGCTCTTGGGCCCGAACACCGGAGCGAAGGCCGGATCGCGCAGCAGACGAAGCGTCTCGGCGACGATGCTCGCCTGCGTGCGCTGCGGCAACGCCCGTCCACGGCGCTCGACGAACGTGCGGGCTGCCCGATCCCAGCCGGAAGCGTCGAGCGTCGGCAGGTGCTCCAGCAGGGCATGGGTCAGCGTGCCGCGCAGGAAGCGATTGTCGGCGGCAAGCTCCCGCGGAGAAGGAGCCGCCGACTCTCGCGGCACGCCGTCGGGAATGCGCGGCTCGGCCGGCTCTCCCTCATGGTCGAAGTCGAGGGGTGCCAACCGCGACGGCGCGATCGGCACGGCGAGCCGCGGCTCCATCGGCGCGGGCCGGCGTGCCCATTCGGGCGGCTCAGCCGGTGCCGCCGGCTCGCTCACCTCGGTGCGCGTCGCCTCGCACTCGGCGGTTTGCGGGGCCTCCAGCCGCCGGACCTCGACGCCGTCGGGGCGGACGGCGGTGGCGAGCACCGGCGCGAGGGCGGTCTCGATCTTCTCATACCAGCACCCCGTCCCCTTGCCGCGCGCGCCCTCGAAGCCCGCCACATAGAGCCGGTCGCGGGCGCGCGTCATGGCGACGTAGAGCAGGCGGTTCTGCTCCTCCGCTTCCTCCCCCGCCGCTGCGGTGCGGGCCGCGTCGATGGCAGGGAGGCGATGGGCACCCTTCACGAGCCAGGCGAGCGGCGGCCCGCCCGACGGCCATTCCGCATCCGTCAACGCAACGAGCGGGCTCGACGTACGAGCGGTGGGGCCTGAGCAGGTATCGGGCAGGAAGACGATCGGGGCTTCGAGGCCCTTGGCACCGTGCACCGTCAGCACACGCACCTCGTCGCGGCCGTGCTCCATGTCGCGCTTGATCTCGCGCCCGCTCTGCCGCAGCCAGTCGAGAAACCCGACGAGCGAGGGAGGTGCGGTGTCCTCGTACTCGAGCGCGAGGTTCAGGAACTCGGTCAGCGGATCGGCGGCCTCCGCGCCGAGGCGCTCGAGCAGACGGCGGCGTCCGCCGTCGCGGTCGAGCACGGCGGAGAAGAGCTCGAACGGCGGCGACATGTCTGCAGCCGCGCGCCAGCCTTTCAGCGTGTCGGCGGTTCGAGCAAAGCGCGGCTCGCGCTCCGCCGCCTGAAGCAAGCTCGCCCAGAGCGTGCCGCGGCGACCCGGCGCGAGCGCGATCAGGTCGTCGTCGTCGAGGCCGAGCAGCGGCGACTTGAGCACCTCGGCAAGGGCGAGATCGTCCTCAGGCAGCACCAGAAAGTCGGCCAGCGCGATCAGATCCATGACGGCGATCTGATCGGTGAGGTTCAGCCGATCGGCGCCGGCGACCGGAATGCCGCGCGCCTTCAGCGCCGCCACCATCGGGCCGGCGAAGGGGCGGCGCTTGCGGACGAGGATCAGGATGTCGCCGGCCCGGATCGGCCGGTCCTCGGAGGTGAGGCGCTCGTCCTTGGCGAGCCAGCCGTCGATGGTGGTCGCGATGCGGTTGGCCAGCCGGTTGACCGGAGAGGCGGCGGGCGGCTCGGCGAGCGGCGACCACGCCTCGGCCGGGTCCGGCTGCTTCCAGGGCTCGGCCGGCCACAGCTCGACGAGGCCGCCGTGGCCGGTGCGCAGAACAACGTGCTTGATCGGATCGTCCCCGGCGGTCAGCCCAGGTGTGCGCTGCGGATCGGCGAACACGCGATCGACGGCATCGAGCACCGGGGAGACGGAGCGGAACGAAAGCGTGAGCGGCACCTTGCGCCAGGGAAGATCCGCCGCTCGCGCCTGGCGGGCAAAGCTGTCGCCGGTCGCCGCGAACAGCTTCGGCCGCGCGCCCTGGAAACTGTAGATCGATTGCTTCTCATCTCCGACGGCGAACAGCGTTCGCGCCGTCTCGCTGGCGCCGGCGCCGGAGAAGAACTCGGCTGCCAGCTTCTCGATCACGGTCCACTGCGGCGCGCTGGTGTCCTGCGCTTCGTCGACCAGGATGTGATCGAGGCCGCCATCGAGCTTGTAGAGCACCCATTCGGCGGCGCTCGAAATCGAGAGCAGACTCGCGGTCTGGCGGACGAGGTCGTCGAAGTCGAGTGCCGCGTGCTGGACCTTGAGATCGGTGTAGCGCTGCATCACCCGATCGGCGATCCGCAGCAGGGCTGCGCTGGCTTCCGCGGTAGCGAGGCCCTGTGCTTCGAGATGCAGGGCGGCGAAGCGGTCGCGCGCACGCACCATGTGCTGGTGGACATCCGGGTAGCGATCGCGGATGGCCTTGGTCACGAAGCCGTTGTCGGCCAGCGGCTCGAACGCGCGTGTCAGAAAGACACGCTGCAAAGCCGCCCTGCGCCGATCGGGCGTCGTCGCGGCGGCGGCTTCCCTGAGACCGTCCGCAAGCGCGCAATCCCTCGTGCTGCCGGAAGCGA
>JBIOVC010000500.1:0-2635 GCA_044867545.1 Hyphomicrobiaceae bacterium
CAAAAATGGTGCGCCGACCTGTTCCCGTTTGCCGAGCGTGATCCCTATGGAATCAAGGATGTTCGGGTGCGCGCCCTGGTGATCGCCGCGATCCAAAGCGGCGACAGCTCGCAAGCCGGCTGCCTCTCCAGTCCCGGCAGCTCAATGCTCGAGCTACGATGGCTCGTCAACGCAGTGCGCCGCGAGCTCGGCCGGATCAGGCAGCCGACCCTCATCCTGCACCCCCGGCACGATGATCGCGCCAGCTTGAAGAACGCCATTCACCTGCAGGAGCGGCTGGGCGGCCGCGTCGAGACTGTCGTGCTGGACGACAGCTACCACGTCATCACGCTTGACCGGCAGCGGGAGATCGTTGCCGAGCAGACCGACCGCTTCGCCCGCGCTATCGCATCGGCTTCTCGCGCGCACCCGAGTAGCGAGAGCCGGCCGCAACCGGAAGCCAACGGGTCGCCCTACCCGACTGACGGGCCGGTGTCACCTGGCTTGCGAACGGTGTAAGGGCTCGGGCACGGGATTGGCGCCGGGCCAAGGGTTAGACCACCGTAGGTTGCGTTGGTCTAGGCATAGCTTGCCGAGTGAAGTAGCAGCGGCACGATGCTTTCAGGGCGCCGTGGGCTTTCATTTTGTGTATCGTAGAGCACAGGGTAGGCGTCACGGGCGGACGAATGGCACACTTTACGCGAACCGCTATTGCCGAATTGAAGCGGCAGCTCTCCGAATGGCAAAGCCCGGTCACAATGCTGGACGTAATTCGTCCAATCGAGTCGGAAACCTTGTTCAATCAGGCCGGCTTGGACTTTTTGCGCGATGCCTTGACCGGCGCGGAGTTTTGCAGAATTCGGCGAGTAAGAGAGCTACGTCTTCCGCCGGCCGCGGAAAGGTGGCCCGATTTCGAAATTCGACACGGCGGCGTGGTTGAGCAATTCGAGGCGGTTGAAGTCGATGACCCGGAACGCGAGCGGGGATTAGAGTATCGCAGCTCCTACAAACAACCGGACGAACCGACATATGACTACCTATCGTATGTAGACAAAATCACTGGCTGGATTGAAATGGCGTGCAGGAAAAAGGTAGAAAAGCAATATTCTAAGGGCGCGAGTCTGATCATTCACTTGAATGCCAGTGACTATGGCTCGCGGCCGCGAATGCCGTATTCTTTTCCGGAAGCCACGAAACTCGCAAAGGATCACTTCAAATCAGTGCGGGTATTGTGGAAGACCAAGGTGTACCGCGCGTGGCGCAATGGAAAGAACGATTGGTACGTCATCGCGGACACGCCTGCAGGATAGCTGGCGGCAAGCCACGTGATCCCTAATCTCACAAGGACCTTCCCCGCGATCGAGTCGCACTATGGTGTGGCCGGCTCGTAGAAGATCGCGACCTTGACGAGATACGGCTTCACAGCATCACCCGTCGGCCAAGTCTCGATCGATGTAGCCTTCACGCTGGCTGGCTTCTCCTGCACCAGCCAGCGGTTGACCTTCCCATCGATCTCGATGGGTGTGCCCTCTATCAGCTTGAACTTCATCCCTCGTCCCTCGCCTGGACGTAGGCCGCCTTTCTGACGCCACTCAACTAACTGATTTCACTAGATTTGGTGGGTGTACAAGGACTCGAACCTTGGACCCGCTGATTAAGAGTCAGCTGCTCTACCAACTGAGCTATACACCCGCACCATGAACCGAAAGGGCCCTGCCGGGGCCCCTAAGTGGCGCTCGTCTAACACCCGCCGCGTCCCCTGTCCAGCTCAGGACACGGCGCCCCGCCGCTCACGGCCGGATCAGCAGTCGCTCGCGCTCCGCGAACCGCTCGAGCACGGCGGCCGTCCCCCTGACCACGCACTGCATCGGCTCGTCGGGAACGTGGAACGCGACCCCGATCCGCCGCGCCAGCTCCTCATCCAGGCGATCGAGCAGCGCCCCGCCGCCGGTCAGATGGATGCCGTGCTCGCAGATGTCGGCCGAGATCTCGGCAGGCAGCTCCTCGAGCGCCCGCTGGATGAACTCGGCCATCTCCTCAACCGGCGGCTCCAGCGCTTCCGCGATGTCGTGGGCCCCGAGCACGACGCTCTTCGGCCGGCCAGTCCTCAAGTCGCGCCCGCGGATGTGGATCTCGGCATCGCCGCCGTTCTCGGGCGCGATCGCGGTGCCGGCCTCGATCTTGATGCGCTCCGCGTTCCCCTCGCCGATCACGAGCTGATGACGGCGGCGCACGAAGCGGATGATCGCCTCGTCCATTGCGTTGCCGGCGCAGCGGAGCGACCGCGCCTGCAGCACCCCGCCGAGCGATAGGACGCCGATGTCGGTCGTGCCACCGCCGATGTCGACCACCATCGAGCCCGCCGCGTCGTCGACCGGCAGCCCGGCGCCGAGCGAGGCGGCGATCGGCTCGGCGATCAGGTAGACGCGTCGCGCACCGGCCGACAGCGCCGTATCGTAGACCGCCCGCCGCTCGACCGGAGTGGCGCCTGCCGGCACGCAGATCAGAATGCGCGGACCGCGCAAGGCAAACCCGCGCTTGGTGAGCCCGATGAACTGGCGCAGCATCACCTCGGTTGCGACGAAGTCGGCTATCACACCGTCGCGGAGCGGCCGGATCGTCTCGATGTTATCGGGCGTGCGCCCGAGCATCGCTT
>JBIOVC010000501.1:0-3544 GCA_044867545.1 Hyphomicrobiaceae bacterium
GCCACCTCGCGCGACAGCCCCGTCCGCGCATCGTGCATGGTGAGCACGACGCCCTGAATATCGAGGCTCGGGTTCAGCGTGGAGCGGATCTGGTCGATCGTTTCCTTGAGCTGCGAAATGCCTTCCAGCGCAAAGAATTCGCACTGCACCGGCACCAGCACCGCATGCGCCGCCACCAGTGCGTTGAGCGTCAGCAGGTTGAGCGACGGCGGGCAGTCGATCAGCGCGTAGGTGTATGGCACCTCGCCAGGCCGACTGCGCTGCAGGGCGAGCAGCGCCGCGACCGCATCTCTCAACCGGAACATGCGGTTGCGATCGGTGATCTGCTCCGATTCAAACCCCACCAGGTCCTGGTTTGCCGGCACCACCGACAGGTTCGGCACCGCCGTCTGCAGAGTCGCCTGGGCCAGACCCACCTTGCCGATCAGCACGTCGTATGTGGTGATCCGCCGTTCCCCCTCTCCGATTCCGACCCCGGTCGTGGCATTGCCCTGGGCATCGATATCGATGATCAGCACCCGCTCGCCGACCGAGGCCAACGCTGTGCCTAGGTTGATCGCGGTCGTCGTCTTGCCGACGCCGCCCTTCTGGTTGGAAATCGCAAGGACCCGTAGAGCTGCGCTGGAGCCGGCCATGGCTCAATCCCCCGTTTGCGCCGCCAGTCGGCGTATCACGACCACGCTGCCCGTGGCCTCGGTCACGCTCGCCACCAGCTCGGCATCGAACTGCCACGCGTCACGCGCCTCGCCGATCTCGTCCGCCGCCTCGCGCCCTTTGAGGAAAAGACCTACGGTTTCAGGGCCGAACAGCGGCGCCGCCAGACCGAGCAGGCGGTCCAGACGGGCCAGTGCGCGGGCCGTTACGACGTCTGCGCGGCCGACACTAGCGTGAGTCTCATCGCTTTCGATTCGTGTCGACAAGATGTCCACAGGCACGCCGACCCGGCGGCTGACCTCGGCAAGGAACGCCGCCTTCCGCTGGCCGCTTTCGATCAGCCGGACCCGGAATCCCGGCCGGTCGGCCAGCATGATAGCGAGTACGAGCCCGGGAAATCCGCCCCCCGAGCCGAGATCGACAAGGCTTTTAGCTGTTGGCGGCACCAGTGCCACGAGCTGCGCGCTGTCGGCAAAGTGCCGGTGCCAGACTTCGCCGAGCGTGCTGGGCGCAACCAGGTTGACGGCGTTCTGCCATTGCCTGAGCAGGCCCTCGTAAACGACGAGCCGGTCAACGGTTTCACGTGAAACGCCGAAGAAATCGGCAAAAGCTTCGGGGCTGTCGATCCGGACCGGCATCGGCTGGGCCTCACGCGCAGGCCGCGGTCCTCGAGCGCTTGAGATGAGCACGGATCAGGAACAGAGCCGCCGGCGTCATGCCGTCGATCGCCCCTGCCTGGGCTAGCGTGACCGGCCGATGGCGCTCGAGCTTCTGTCTCACCTCGGCCGAAAGGCCCACGATTCGCGCATATTCGAGGTCGAGTGGTATCGACACCGATTCATCGCGTTTCAAGGCAACGACATCTGCTTCCTGGCGCCGGACGTAAGCCGCGTAGCGCGCATCGACCTCGAGCTGCGCCGCGATTTGATGCGGCAGGGCCGAAACCTGCGGCCAGATCCGGGCTAGTCGCGCCAGATCGATCCCCGGATACGCCAGCAGCTCGAGCGCCGACCGCCTGCGGCCGTCCTGGTTGATCTCGAGCCCCTGGGCTGCAGCTTCGTTAGGCGTGAGCGTCAGCTCTTCGAGCATTGCCCGCGCCTTGGCGAGGCCGACCGACTTGGCGGCGAATGCCGCCGTGCGCCTGCTGCCGATACAACCAACCGCGATCCCGGCGGGCGTCAACCGCTGATCCGCGTTGTCCGCCCGAAGCTTGAGCCGGAACTCCGCCCGCGACGTGAACATGCGGTAGGGTTCGCTCACCCCCTTGGTGACGAGGTCGTCGATCATCACGCCGAGATAGGCCTCGGCCCGCGAGACGACGAACGCTCGACCGCCACCGCCTGCCTGCAGCGCGGCGTTGATGCCGGCCACCAGTCCCTGCGCCGCGGCCTCTTCGTACCCCGTCGTGCCGTTGATCTGCCCGGCGAGGTACAGCCCCGGCAAACGCTTGACCTCGAGCGTCGGCAGCAGCTCGCGCGGATCGACGTGGTCGTACTCGATGGCATAGCCTGGCCGCTTGATGATGACGTTCTCGAGCCCCGGAATCGTGCGCAAGAACGCGTCCTGAACCTCGGCCGGCAGCGACGTCGACACTCCGTTCGGATAGATCGTGTCGTCGTCGAGCCCCTCCGGCTCGAGAAAGATCTGATGCCGCTCGCGGTCCAAGAACCGCACGACCTTGTCCTCGATCGAGGGGCAGTAGCGGGGGCCGGTGCTGGCGATCTGGCCCGAGTACATCGGCGCCCGATGCAGGTTCTGCCGAATGATCGCGTGAGTGGCGGGCGTCGTCGTCGTGACGTGGCAAACAATCTGGAGCGTGTCGATCCGCTCGGTCAGGAAGGAGAACGGCACCGGCGGGTCGTCTCCGGGTTGCGTCTCCAATCCCGACCAGTCGATCGAGCCTGCCGCAAGGCGAGCCGGAGTACCGGTCTTCAGCCGACCGAGCGCAAGACCGAGCCCCATCAGCCGCTCCGAAAGCCGCAGCGCAGGCGCCTCGCCGATCCGCCCAGCCGGAATCCGCGTTTCCCCGATGTGGACGAGGCCACGGAGGAATGTCCCTGTCGTCAGCACGACCGAGCCCGCCCCGAGCTCCGTGCCATCACCCACCACGACACCCCGGACAGCTCCGTCGCGGACGATCAGATCGTCGACACCGCCCTCGACGACTGTGAGATTTGGCGTCTCGCGGATCTCTCGCTGCATCGCCTGGCGATAGAGCTTGCGATCCGCCTGCGCGCGGGGACCCTGCACCGCTGGACCGCGTGAACGGTTGAGCAGCCGAAACTGGATGCCGGCAGCATCCGCCACCCGGCCCATCAGGCCGTCGAGCGCATCGACCTCGCGCACCAGGTGACCCTTGCCGAGCCCGCCGATCGCCGGGTTGCAGGACATCTCGCCGATGGTGGCAAAGCGGTGGGTGACGAGCGCCGTGCGCGCGCCCATGCGGGCGGCAGCGGCAGCGGCCTCGCATCCGGCGTGTCCGCCGCCGACCACGGTGACATCGAAATGGGACCTGCTCATTGCAGTGGCAGGACTATCCGAACAGCGCCGGACGGTCAAAGCGAGCGCACCTGGAAGGGAGTGGTTCACGTGAAACAATTGGCCCCGGACCGCTATGCGACCCGGGGCGAACGAAATGCGATCGGTATACTGCCGCTATGCCGCCCGCAGGGCCTCCGCCCGCTCGGCAAGCCGATCCCAGATAATGTCGGCCGGCTGGCGCCTGTCGAGCCAGGGGGAGACCGCCGTGCACAGCCTCGAACGCAGGGCCGCGCGGGGGCCAAACTTCGGCACCACCGGCGCGAACGGTACCGGGATCGCGACAGAAGCGATCTCGTCGGCCGGCAAGTTGTCGAACACGCGCTCTCCCCGCAGCGTCTCGGCCGGAGCA
>JBIOVC010000502.1:0-2155 GCA_044867545.1 Hyphomicrobiaceae bacterium
GGCGGATGTCGGCGACGATAGCCGCCATGTCGCGCTTGCCATCGCCGTTGGCCGCCACGACGATGCGCCGCTGGCCGTTATCGCGCAAAACCTGGTTAGGCCCCTCGCCTTCCTCGACCTTGGCGAGCATTCGCAACGGCACGAAGCCTTTGGGCGTGGATACGAGCAGGTCCTGCAGCCCGGTCGTTGACCGCTTCTCGTCCGAGATGCGCATGACGACGTCGAAGCGGCGGTTGCCCTCGACGATCTGCGAGACCACGCGGCCGCTGGACAGGGCCTCCAGCGCCTCGGTCAGGGCGGCCGGCGTGATGCCGTAGAGGGCCGCGCGCTCGTAGTCGGGCGTGACCTTGATCTGCGGGATCAGCACCTGCTTCTCCACCCGCAGATCCACGAGACCCGAAATCGACTCCAGCCGGGCGCGCATCGCCTCTGCCAGTGAGCGCAGGGTATCGAGGTCCTCGCCGAAAATCTTAAGGACGATCTGCGCCTGCACGCCCGAGAGCATGTGGTCGAGTCGATGTGCGATCGGCTGGCCGATGGAGACCGAGACCGGCAGCACCGCGAGCTTGGCGCGGATGTGGGCGTAGACCTCCTCCTTGGCTCGCGACGAGCGCGCCAAGTCGATGTCGACCTCCGTGTTGTGGACGCCCTCGGCGTGCTCATCGAGCTCGGCACGACCCGTTCGCCGGCCGAGGCTCCGGACCTCCGGAATGGTCATGAGCAGCCGCTCGGCGACCGCGCCCAGGCGGCTCGACTCCGCGAGCGAGATGCCGGGGTTGTACTGCAGGGTGACAAGAATGGTGCCCTCGTTGAACGGGGGCAGGAACGCGCGGGGAAGCAGCCAGGCTCCGACACCCGCTGCGAGCACCCCGGCGACGACGGCAGCGAACAGCGTATTCTGGTGGCCGAATGCCCAGTTGAGGAGCTTGGTGGTGCCCGACTTGAGGTGGCGCACCACGAAGGTATCCCTCTCACCGTGGCCTTTCGGGCCGGACAGGAAGTAGTAGGCGAGCACGGGGGTGAGCGTGATCGACGTCAGCAGCGAGGCCACGATCGAGACGATGAAGGCGACCCCCAGGGGCGCAAACAGACGGCCCTCGATGCCGGAGAGCGCGAACAGCGGTACGAACACGAGGATGATGATCACCGTCGCATAGAAGATGCCGGAGCGGACCTCCTGGCTCGCCCGCGCGATCACGTCGAGAACCGGCAGCGGGCTCACCCGTTGCCGGTTCTCCTTCAGGCGCCGCAGGATGTTCTCCACGCCCACAACCGCATCGTCGACAAGCGCGCCGATGGCAATCGCCAGTCCGCCGAGCGTCATGGTGTTGATCGACAGCCCGAAGGCATTGAAGACCAGCGCCGTCATGAGGACCGATACTGGTATGGCCGTGAGCGAGACCAATGTTGCGCGCACATTCATAAGGAAGAGCTGCAGCACAACGGCAACGACGATTGCCGCTTCGACCAGAACCCGCTCGACGTTCTGGATGGAAGTTTCAATGAACGTGGCTTGCCGGAACTGAACTTTGTTGGCGACCACGCCTTGCGGCAGGGTCTTCTGTATGGTTTCGAGCTGCGCCTCGACGGCTCGTGTCAGGCTGATGGTGTCGGCTGCCGGCTGCTTCTGGATGCCGATGATGACGGCCGGATTACCCATGAACCCCGCGTCGCCGCGCTTGACGCGCGCAGCGAAATCGACTTGCGCAACCTGCCGCAGCAGGATGCTGTGATCCTCGCGCGTGCCCACGACGAGGTTGCGCAGGTCATCGAGGCGAAGGGTGAGGCCGATGTTGCGGATCAGATATTCACGCGCATGCTGGTCGACGAAGCCGCCTCCGGTGTTGACGCCGAAGCGGCGAATGGCGGTCTCGATATCGGCGGCAGAGACCTCGAGGCGACTCATGGCCGCCGGATCGGGCATGACACGATACTGGCGCACCTCGCCGCCAATGGGGATGACCTGGGCGACACCCGGAATGGTGAGGATCTGCGGGCGGATCGTGAAGTCGGCGAGCTCGCGCAGCTCCATCGGCGACACCGACGGGCCGGTGACGGCCACGAGCATGATCTCGCCCATGATCGAGGAGATGGGCCCCATCTCCGTGTGCACGCCTTGCGGCAGCTTGCTTTGCACCGTGGCAAGCCGCTCGGC
>JBIOVC010000503.1:0-7396 GCA_044867545.1 Hyphomicrobiaceae bacterium
GGATTGCCAGCCCGTAGGTGAACTCAGGGAGCGGGAACCCGTACTTCCTGGTGGACAGGATCACGATCGGCGTCAGGTAAGCGATGATCAGCACGATGTACTGGGCGATCTGCGTCCAGGTCACCGCCCGCATACCGCCCAGCATCGAGCAGAGCAGGATGCCCGACAGCCCGACGAACACCGCAAGTTCGAACGGCATACCGAGGAACCGCGAGGCGATAATGCCGGTGCCGTAGACCTGCGCCGTCACATAGGTGAAGGAGGCGCAAACCAGCACGAGGACCCCGAGGAAACGGGCAAAGTTGCCGCCGAACCGGAAAGACAGGAAGTCGGGCACAGTATAGGCGCCGAACTTGCGCAGGTAGGGGCCGATCAGGATCGACACCAGCACGTAGCCTCCGGTCCACCCCAGCACCCAGGCGATGCCGTCGTAGCCGAGCAGGAAGAGCGTGCCGGCCATGCCGACGAATGAGGCCGCCGACATCCAGTCGGCGCCGGTCGCCATGCCGTTGTAGAACGCAGGAACGCGCCGTCCTGCGACGTAGTACTCGGAGATCTGCATCGTCCGCGTCATCACGCCGATGATGGCGTAGACGAGCAGCGTGAAGAACACGAACAGGTATCCGAGCACGCGATTGGGCACACCCGCCTGCTCGAGGATCGCGAGCAGGATGACGAATCCGATGAACCCGCCGGTGTACGTGCCGTACAATCGGCCGAGGTTCTTTATGAAGTCGGAGCTTGCTGCAGCCGTCTGCGTAGCCATCTTATGTTCCCCCCTCAATCGTCTTCGGCAACGCCGTGCTCGCGGTCGATCTTGTCCTGCTGCCATGCGAATACGAACAGCATGACCACGAACACGATCAGCGAGCCCTGGGCGGCCATGTAAAAGCCGAGCGGAAAGCCGAGCACTGGAATGATGATTTGATTGAGCGGCTTGACGAACATGTGGATGATGTAGCCGAAGAACACCCATATCGCGAGATGCGTGAACATCAGGTTGGTTGTTCTTCTCCAATGCACTTGATCGTTGGAGCTTTGCATGCCGGAGACCTCCC
Organism: Hyphomicrobiaceae bacterium; assembly: GCA_044867545.1. Lineage (GTDB taxonomy): Bacteria > Pseudomonadota > Alphaproteobacteria > Rhizobiales > Hyphomicrobiaceae > DATLZB01. Next base: position 1,059 of record JBIOVC010000503.1, read on the forward strand.
TGTGCGGTCGGAGCGCGCTAGCAACCGCACGCTTTTGATGGTTTGGACGCGGTTACGGGCCACTGCTAGGCTAGACGCTCACGGACGACCCGCGAATACGACTTTCGGCTAAGGGCGCCCTCCAAAGGGCCTTCAGGGTGAATGCACATGGGTCTTCTCGACGGCCTTTTCGGCGCTTTCCGCCGTCCACTGATCGATACGCCGGCGGCTCTCGCGCAGTTCGTCGACGAGCGTGCAGCCTTCATCGTCCAGAAAGGCATCTACGAGTACTCCCGCGCGCGCGCCGGCCACTACGCGAAGGTCTTGTTCGCGGAGCAGGCCTTCCTCGACGCGGTCGAGGTCTCGCGCTGGCGCGCCTACCCGCTGGGGCTTGCGATGGTCGCCGAGGTCGTCGAGGGCGTGCTGCGGCCCCATGCAGGGACGCACACGGAAGCCCAGGCGGCCGCGGTGAGGGCAATGGTGCTCGATATCTTCGATCGCTACCCGGCGCCGGCGGCGCTCGACGGCGACGTGTGGCGGGATGCGCGGGCCGTGCTTCAGGGCCGGCTGCACGTCATAGGCACCTATCCGGCAAAGCGCGTCATCGATATCCCCGAGTCCTTCATCGAGAAGTACTTCGAGCTGATGCCGATCCACGAGCGGCTGCGCGGACGCGACTTCCCAACGATGCACAGCTATCTGAAGATCGTGCTCTGCAATATCCACGACGAGCTGACGAGCCGCATCGATGCGTCCGCGCTCGCGCAGTCGCTGCGCTCGAGTGACGGAATGCAGGAGAAAGAAAGAGATTAGCCGCGGTCGGGCCAGCTCGCCGGCGGAGTGGGCACCCAGTCGCCGGTTCCGGCCGCGTCGCTCGTCTCGGGCACGATCCTGACCTGTGGCCGCATCCAGGGCCCGCGCAACTCGAGCGTCCGGCTCTTCGCCGCTTCCGCCGGCGGCCGTGCAGGTCCGAGCTTCGCTCCTTGTGTCAGCCGGATGTCCATCCGCCCCGCTGGCAGGCTCACCAGCCCCGTCGCATTCCAGGCCGCGTCGCCCGCGACGAGCTCCGCCGTCTCCGATAGCACCACGCCTTCGCGGACAACGAGCCGCAAGTCGAGCTGATCGAACGAGGTGGCCCCGCGCAACGCCACGGCCCATCCTTCGATCTCGCCGGCCGGCACTGCGGTCGGCATGTTCTTCAGATCGATCCCGACCTTGCCGCTCTGCTGCGCCTTGATGCTGACCCGGCCGCCAAGGCTGCGGATCAGATCGAAGGCGGTGACGCCGCTGGCACTGACGTCGGCGACCACGCTCGCAGGCCCCTGCAGCACCGCTCGTCCGGCGAGCACCGAGGAGACGCGGCCGAGGTCGACATCGTCGAGCTTCAGGCGCAGCGCCACTTTGGGATAGTAGCCGGAAAGGTCCGCACGGATCTGTCCGTTGCCCTTGCCGCCGACGAACTCGAGCTCAGCGAGGTCCGCGATCAGCCGGCCTTCCTTCAGCGCGATAGTTGCGGCCGCGCGGCCGAGCTCGACGTTGCCGGCGGTGACACGCTCGGCCGAGATGCGCACGTCGAGGCCGAGCACCGTATCGAGCGGAAAATCGAGCAGGCCGGAGGTCAGCGTCGCCCAGGTCGGCATAATGCCGGCGCTCTTGTCCTCCGGACCGCCAACGCCGGGAAGATACGGCGAGAGATTGAGCGTATCGAATGCCAGCGTGCCGGTGACGGTAGGGCGCGAGCCTTGCAGGCTCAGGCCCAGCACGCCGGTCGCTGCGTTCCCATCCATGCGGAACGTCGCCTGATCGAAGTCCAGGGCCGACCCTGTCCAATCGAACTGGCCCTTGGCCGCGAACTGTGCGAGGCCCGGCCCGCCGGGCGGCCACAACGCACCGAACCATCTGGCTGCTTGCCGCACCCGCTCGATGGCAACCTCGCTCTGGCCGTGCATCTCCAGGCTGTCGCCGACCCCGAGCTTGCCGTCGAATGACGCTTTCAGCAAAGGCGACTCGATCTGCAGCTTGAGCGGCAGGCTCGGCGGCCCCTTGCGATCCACCTGCGTTCCCGCGGTCGCCTGGAACGACACCCGGTATCCGCGCAGCAGCCCCGATCCCTTCACCGCGACCGCGCCCTTGCGCTTCAGCGACACGTCGGCCTGCACGTCGGTCAGGGATTCGACCTGCCCGCCGGGCAGCGTGACGACGATCGCGCTGCGCCGGATCGCGAGCGTCTCCCAGCTCTGGCTCTTGACTACCTCGACCAGCGGCGCCACCGGCCCGTCCGTATTGGGCACCGCCCACTGGTTTGGACCGACCAGGATTGTCGCGCCCTCGAGCACGAGACCGGCGTCCCCGCGCGCCAGCATGGTTGCGATCGGCTCGCCCGAGCTTTCCTTGCCCGAGGTGTTGACCAGTACGATCGTGCCGCGATCGATCATCACCTGCGGCGCCTGCCCGAGCTCGATCGGGCGATCGATGGTGAAGCTGTCGCGCGGAGCGGCAACCACGCCGCGCAAGCCGAGATCGGGAGAGTAGGAGCTGAAAACCAGTGGCAGGGTGAGGCCGAGGCCGAGCCAGACGAGCACCGCCAGCGTGACCGAGGAAAGCCGTCGCCTGTGCCTCTGCATTAGTCGGCTTCTCCAACTCTACGCCGCTGCCTTGCGAGGCCGAGTACCCTCTTGACGAGTCGGCCGTCCCCATTCTCTGCTGGGCAGCGTCATTGGCGCTTCTTAGCGGCGCTCTGTGACAGCTAGAATATGCCGCTTGCGTGTGGCGGCAAGAACCGAATCGGGGCCGCCACCGCGAATCAGTCATAGACCGTCGGCGCCCGAAAGGCGAGCGCGAAGAGCAGCGAAGTTTTACGCGATGGAAAAGCCTCTCTGGCGGCCCGACAGCCGGCGCAGCAAGAAAACTAACCTGGCGCTCTTCACCGCGACTTTGGTGGACGAGATCGGGCGCCCGCTACCCACCTACCGCGACCTGCATCGCTTCTCGATCGAGGAGCCCGAACGCTTCTGGTCGCTGCTGTGGGACTACTGTTCCGTCAAGGGCGACAAGGGCGCGGCCCCATACCTCGTTGACGCAGGCCGCATGCCGGGCGCGCGCTTCTTCCCCGGCGCGACGCTGAACTTCGCCGAGAACCTGCTCGCGCAGCCTGGCAGCGGCGACGCGCTCGTGTTCTGGGGTGAGGAACGCGTGCGCCGCCGCGTCTCATGGCGCGATCTGCGCCATCAAGTAGCGCAGGTGCAGGCGATGCTTCGCGAGCAGGGCGTTGCGGCCGGCGATCGCATTGCCGCCGTGATGCCGAACATGCCCGAGAGCATCATCTCGGTGCTCGGCACTGCATCGATCGGCGCGGTGTGGTCGTCCTGCTCGCCCGACTTCGGCGTCGAGGGCATCCTCGATCGATTCGGCCAGATCGAGCCGAAGGTGCTGATCGTCTGCGACGGCTACTACTACGCCGGCAAATCGATCGACATCAGCGACAAGATCGCCGCCGTGCTTTCGCGCCTGCCGTCCGTGACGAGCGTCATCGTCGTGCCGTACCTGGGCGAGGCCGACGCCGCTGCGAAGAAGCTCTCCGCCGAGACCGGCCGCCACGCGGCGACCTGGACCAGCGCCGTACTCTCGCGCGGCGAAACCGAGCCGACGTTCACGCCGCTGCCCTTCGCCCACCCGCTCTACATCCTGTTCTCCTCCGGCACGACCGGCATCCCGAAGTGCATCGTGCATTCCGCCGGCGGATTGCTCCTGAAGCATCTCTCCGAGCAGCGCCTCCACACTGATCTCAGATCCGGCGATCGGCTGTTCTATTTCACCACGCTCGGCTGGATGATGTGGAACTGGCTCGTCTCCGGCCTTGCCTCGGGCGCGACGCTGCTGCTCTACGACGGCTCGCCGTTCCACCCGACCGGCCACATCCTGTGGGACTATGCGCAGGCCGAGCGCTGCACCCACTTCGGCACCTCGGCGAAATACATCGACGCGCTGAAGAAGGCCGGCTTCGAGCCGGCAACCTCGCACGACCTCTCGAGCCTGCGCGCACTGATGTCGACCGGCTCGCCCCTGGCGCCGGAAAGCTTCGACTACATCTACGAGCACATCAGCCCGTCGCTGCATCTGGCCTCGATCTCCGGCGGCACCGACATCTGCGGCTGCTTCGTGCTCGGCAACCCGACAGCGCCGGTCTGGCGCGGCGAGATCCAGGCGCCCGCACTCGGCCTCGCCGTCGACGTCTATGACGAGGAGGGCAAGCCGATCGCCGCCGGCAAGGGCGAGCTCGTCTGCACGCGGCCCTTCCCGTCGATGCCGGTCGGCTTCTGGAACGATCCGGACGAGAGGAAGTATCGCGCGGCCTACTTCTCGCGATTTCCCGACACCTGGCATCACGGCGACTTCGCCGAGTGGACCCCGCACGGCGGCATCATCATCCATGGCCGCTCGGACGCGACGCTGAACCCCGGCGGCGTCAGGATCGGCACCGCTGAGATCTACCGCCAGGTCGAGCAGCTCCCCGAGATTCAGGAGAGCATCGTCGTCGGCCAGGACTGGGACAACGACGTCCGCGTCGTGCTGTTCGTCATACTGAAGAACGGGGTGGCGCTCGACGAGACGCTGCAGAACCGCATCCGCCAGCAGATACGCAAGGGCGCAAGCCCGCGCCACGTGCCGGCCAAGATCATCGCCGTGGCCGACATCCCGCGCACCAAGTCCGGCAAGATCACCGAGCTTGCTGTGCGCGACATCCTCCACGGCCGCGAGGTCAAGAACAAGGAAGCGCTCGCCAACCCAGAGGCGCTCGAGCTGTTCCGTTCGATACCCGAGCTGGCGGCGTGATCCGGCGCGCCGGCCACGTCATGCTATGCCTGGCTGCGGCCACGATCGCAGCGGCGAGTATCGCGCCGGACGCGCGTGCGCAGAACTCCTATCGGATCGTGACCTCCGCGGCAGGCAAGACCGCGCCCGGCAACGTTGCCTTCGTCGATACCGTCGGCAGTCGGATCGTCGAGATCGATCGCGCCGGCAAGGTTGTCTGGAGCTGGCGGATAGCTGCATCGATGATCGGCACAGGCGACTTGCGAAGCGGCGCCGACCTCGAATGGATCGCCGCCGACGACTCGTTCCTGCTGGTGATCCCGTTCCGCGGCATCTTCCGCATAAGCCGCGCCGGCAAGGTCGTCTGGCAACACGCGACACCCAAGGTCAGCCATGACGCCGATCTGCTCGCGGACGGCAACGTCCTCTACGTCTTCGGCTGGGACTCGACGAGCGACGACCAGGTCCGCGAAGTCGATGCGGCCGGCAACCTCGTCTGGTCGTGGAAGCTGCAGGGCAGGGCGGATGCGTCCTGGCGCGTGCCGGTACCGAACGAGCCGCGGCCCTCCTACGGCCACACCAACGGCGCTGTCCGCCTGCCGAACGGCGACACGCTCGTCAGCGTCCGCAATTTCAATCGCGTGTTCCGGGTATCTCCGGCCGGGGACGTCAAGCGAGTATGGGGTCCGATCCCGAGGGTGCACGAGCCGACCCTGCTCCCGAACGGCACCCTCGTCGCCTCCCCGCACGCGCCGCGGCCGGGCTCCGTCATCGCCATCGTCGCACCCGGCGACCGGCGTCCCGTCTTCACCAACACGCTTGGCATCGACCCGATCCGGACCGTGGAGCTGCTCGCCAACGGCAACTACCTGCTGACCGGCGGCGAGGAGATCGTCGAGATCGATGCAGCCGGCGAGGTCGTCTGGCACGCCGCGATCTATCCGAAGGCGCATGGCATCGATCGAGGCCAAAAGGGTGGGCGCCGCGCCGCGGCGGAAGCCGGCGGCCGCGGCGTCTACAAGGCCGTCTGGGTCGGCAAGCGCTGACGCGAGCTCACCCGCCCCGCCCGCCGCTGCGCCCACGCGCGATCGCCTCGTGCAACAGCAGCACCGGGACGAGCCCCACCGCGACGATCGTCAGCGATCCGAACGCCGCTTCCTCGACCCGCTCGAGCGCCGCGAACGCGAACACCTCGGTGGCGAGCGTCTCCAGGTTGAACGGCCGCATCAGCAACGTCGCCGGCAGCTCCTTCATCGCATCGACGAACACCAGAAGCCCGGCCGCGCCGAGCGCCGGGACCAGCAGCGGCAGGTGCACGCGCCACAAGGTGGCGAGCGCCGTCGTGCCCAGCGTGCGCGCCGCCGCATCGAGGTTGGGCGAGATCCGCTGCAGGCCCGCCTCGACCGAGCCGAGCGCGACGGCCGCGAAGCGGATCGAGTAGGCGATCACGAGCGCCGCGATCGAGCCCGAGATCATGAGCCCGGTCGAGATGCCGAAATTGGCGCGCATGAACGCGTCGATCTGGTTGTCGAACGCCGCGAGCGGGA
>JBIOVC010000504.1:0-4098 GCA_044867545.1 Hyphomicrobiaceae bacterium
TCAGCACGACCGGATCGGCAGCATGGGCGCCAAGTCCGCTCCGATCCAGCCGTTCGCGCACGAGTTGCAAGAGGCCTTCGATCCTTCGTCTCACGATCGATCCGAGCGCTGCCTTGGTGGTCTCATGGAATGCCGGATCGGCTTCGCCGGCCAGCGGGTACGCGATCACCTCATGCTGATCGGACGCGGCCCCGGCCAACGTTCCGTACAGGGTCTTGATTCGCTCCGCTTCCGCAAGGGGGGTCCGCAACGTGCGGGCGATATCGAGGGTGATTTGCCTGCCACCCAGGGGCAGCGCGTCGGCGAACACGAAGTGGCCGCTCCTGAAGACGGCGATGGTTGTAACGCCACCGCCGATGTCGAGGCAGGCGACGCCGTGCAGGCGCTCCTCCCGTGTTGTCGCAGCAAGGGCGCTCGCGAGCGGCGCCGGCGCGAAGCCGTCGACCGCCAGATGGCAGCGCTCGACCAGCAGCAGCAGGTTGCGCAACGGCGTATCGTCGGCGGTCACGGCATGGAAGCTTGCGGTCAGCCGGCTGCCGGTCATGCCGAGCGGGTCGCGGATGCCAGCGGTGGCGTCGAGCCGATAGCCGATGCGGTTCATGGAGATCAGCACGTGGCCGTGCCGCTCGGCGAATGCGCGCGCGCCGCCTTCGAGGCTCACCAGATGGCGGCGCCGTACCTGGCGGTGGTCGATCTCGACGTGCCCCTTGAACGTGGTGGAAGCCAACCGGCCACAGGCGACGCCGAGGTAGACGCCATCGAGCCTGACGCCGGCGGTGCGCTCGGCCTCGTCGACGGCGGCGCGTATGGCCTGCTCAGCATGGTCCAGGTCGACGACGACGCCGGACTTGACGCCGCGCGAGCGATAGAGGCCCAAGCCCAGCACCGAATCGCCGGCTGCGATCAGGCAGCAGACCTTGCTCGACCCGATGTCGAGATAGCCGCGGACCTCGCCGCTACCCGCCCTGCTCCTTGCGCGCCTCGACACCGGCGGTTGCTCCTCGAATTGCGTTTCTCAAGGGACGAGCGCCGCCGCGCTCGAGGTCTGCATCTGCTCACGGCGCACGACGATGCGCTCGATGCTGCGCAAGTCGATCAGGGAAAGCTCGCGGTCGATCAGCCGGCCGCCACGGCGCGGCGCCGTCAGATGCAGCAGTGCGCCCGCCTCGTTCTCGGCCGGCAGGTGAATGCGAAGGCCGCGATCGAGCATCAGCGTCCAGCGCCGGTCGCCGATGCGCTCGGCGAGCGCGACGCGGGAAGCCATCGCGGGATAGCTCGCGAGCGTGCGCAACAGGTGCGGTGCGGACGGGCCGGCGCCTTCTCCCGAGACGACCGCCAAGCCAGCAGTGTCGGCGCGGCCGGCAGGACCGAGCTCGCGGCCAGTCTCGTCGATCAGCACGTCGCCGGCGGCCTTGCGCCAGAGGGCAAAGGGTTTCCGCTCGACGAGCGCGATGCTGATCTCATCCGGGAAGATGCGCTCCACCGTCGCCCGCTCCACCCAGGGGAGCCGCTCGATGCGCTCGCGCGCGGCGGCGGTCTCCAAGGCGAGCAGTGAGGTCGCGGAGCCGAGCTCGAGCGCGTCGAAGATGTCGGCGTCGGGCGTCATCCGGTGTCCGGTCACGTTGATCTGCCTGAGCCCCAGCCCGGCTGCGGCGGCCATCCGGTCGATCTGCTCGCCGAGGGGCCGGGCGTGACGCATGTTGCGGCCGCCTTCGGTGGCGACGGTGAACACGACGGCGCCGGTCAGCACGGCGGCGATGACGCAAAAGCGGCCGATGATGCTGCGGCCGGCACTTCGCTTACGGGCGCCCACGGCGGCGGTGATCGGCGCGGGCCGCGCTCGTCTCGCCTTCCGCGCGCGGGCCCGCTGCGGCTCAGCTGGTCGCCCGGCGCGAGGAGGCCCGAACATTGTCAGCGGCGACAGCCTCATCCCACGGCACGACGCGCACGGTGCAAGAATCCCATGGAGCCACACGGCGTGCAGCCCCTCGCCGGCAAGCATGCGGGCGATCCGGTAAACGCCGCGTTAACGGATGTTCGGTGACGGACGGCGGGCGGGCGGATCAGCGGTCGAGGGAGGCGTCCTCGACCATCCAGGCGACGAGCTCGGGGAAACTCATCCCTAAGTGCTGGGCGAGCTCGGGGACGAGCGAGGTGGCGGTCATGCCGGGCTGGGTGTTGACCTCGAGGCAGACGAGTGCGCCGGTGCCGCCGGGCGAATCGTCATAGCGGAAGTCGGCGCGGGAGACGCCGCGGCAGCCGAGCGCCTTGTGCGCGGCGAGCGTGTAGCGCTGGATGGCGGCGGTGATGTCGTCCGGAAGCTGGGCGGGGAGGATGTGGCGCGAGCCACCCGGCGCGTACTTCGCCTCGTAATCGTAGAACTCGAGCTTCGCCGCCGGCACGATGTCGATGATGCCGGTCGCGCGGTCGCCGATCACGGCGCACGTCAGCTCGCGGCCGGCGATGTAGTGCTCGACCATGATGCGGTCGTCGAGGGTCGGGATCGCGCCGATCGTCTCGGGCGGGCGGTTGGCGCCGGACTTGACAATAACGACGCCGACGCTCGAGCCCTCGGCGATCGGCTTTGCCACGTACGGCGGCTCCATCGCATGGCGCGCGAGCGCGGCGGTGCGGGTGACGGTGACGCCGTCCGCCACGGGAATGCCAGCGGCGCGCATGACGAGCTTGGCCTTCTCCTTGTGCATGGCGAGCGCGGAGGCGAGCACGCCCGAGTGGGTGTAGGGGATCTCCAGGCATTCGAGGATGCCCTGGATGCAGCCGTCCTCGCCCCAGCGGCCGTGGAGCGCGTTGAAGCAGACGTCGGGCGAAAGCCGCTGCAGGCGCTGGGCGACGTCGCGGCCGACGTCGATGCGGCTCACCGTGTAGCCTGCCTGCTCCAGCGCGTCGGCGCAGGGCGTCCCTGAGCTCAGGCTCACCTCGCGCTCGGCCGACCAGCCGCCCATCAGAACGGCGACATGCTCATACTTGCGAGTAGTGGTGGCGAGGCTCATGCGGTCACCGCCTCTGCCAGTGCTTCGCCAGTCGGGCGGCCCGGGAGCGGGTTGCCCAGGCGGATGATTTCCCATTCGAGCGTGAGGCCCGACGCGGCTTTGACGCGGGCGCGAACGGTCTCACCGAGGCGCTCGATGTCCTCGGCGGTGGCGTTGCGGTCGTTGATCAGGAAGTTGCAGTGCATCTCGGAGACCATCGCGCCGCCGATCCGCAGGCCGCGGCATCCGGCCTGATCGATCAGCCGCCACGCGCTGTTGCCCGGCGGGTTCTTGAAGGTCGATCCTCCCGTGCGCTCCTTGATCGGCTGGTTCGCCTCGCGGTAGTCGGCGACCTCCTCCATGTGCTTCAGGATCTCGGCCGGATCGCCGGGCTCGCCGCGGAACAGCGCCTCGGTGAAGATCCAGTCGGCCGGCACGCCGCAGTGGCGATAGGTGTAGCGCATGTCGGCCAGCGAGAGCGTGTGGATGCGGCCCTGGCGATCGACCGCGCGGGCGCTGATGAGCACGTCCTTGGTCTCGCGGCCGTGCGCGCCGCCGTTCATGCGCAGCGCTCCGCCAATGCTCCCGGGGATGCCGCGGTAGAAGGCGAGGCCGGCGATGCCGGCGTCGGCGGCGGCGCGCGCGAGCTTGACGTCGGGCACGGCGGTGCCGGCGCGAAGGTGGCAATCGGGCTCGACGGCGATGTTGCCGAGGCCGCGGCCGAGCCGGATCACGACGCCAGGCATTCCGCCGTCGCGCACGAGGAGGTTGGAGCCGAGGCCGACGACGGTGACCGGCAGATCGGCCGGCGCTTGGGCGAGGAAGTAGGCGAGGTCGGCCTCGTCGGCGGGCGAATAGAACACTTGCGCCGGACCACCGACCCGGAACCAAGTGATGCCGGCAAGCGATTGGTTCGCGGTCAGCCGGCCCTTGAGGTCCGGCATCGCGCTGGCGAGGTCCGGAACGATGTCGGGGAAGGTCATGGAGCGCCTCCAAGCGACATTGGCTTTACCCGAGCGCACCGGCGCGCCGCGGCTCGTCGGCAAGCAGCACGGGCAGCTCGAGATCGGAAGAGCACACGTCTGAACTCCAGTCACGTCGCTGTATC
>JBIOVC010000505.1:0-6209 GCA_044867545.1 Hyphomicrobiaceae bacterium
CTAGTGTTGGGAGAGTCCCTGCGGCAGAGGTTCTGCCATCCCCCCCTCCCCAACCCTCCCCCCCGAGGGGGGAGGGCGAGGCGGCGCTCAACGCTCATCCCGGAACGACGCTTTGATCGGGCCTTCGACCTCCTCCCGATCGTTGGCCGCGATCTCGATGATGAGCTTGCGGAGGATGGCGTCCGAGAATGTCTCGTAGCTCTCCGCTGCGATGACGAAGGACCCCGGACCGCCGATGACGTACTCCTCGTAGTACCGGTCGAGTGTCGGATCGAGACTGAGGATCGGCAGCCCGTTGATGCCGATGCCGGCGCGCACCGCATCGTCGCGCGCACGAGTCGTCAGCCTGCCGGCATTGTTGGCGCCGTCGCCAGAGACGTCGATCACCCGCCGTGCCGCCCTGAACGGACTCTGCGGGAACAGCGTCACGCCGTAGTCGATGGCGCCGCTGATCGAGGTACCGCCGCCGTAAAGCTGCCTCGCCGCCGATTCGATCGCCGCGGCGAAGGCGTGGACCGACTTCTCATCGCTGAGGAGCGTCCAGGGAACCACCTGGATCTGCAGTGCGGGCCCGGTCCACTGCACCATGGTGGCGGCAATCGACTGCGTCGAGGTGGAGCGAATCGCCTGGAGCACGCGCGGATGGCGGAAGGCCGCCGCATAGCCAAGCTTCTGCAGCTCGAACCTCGTCGGGTTGACGCTGCCCGAGGCGTCGACGGCGAGCACAAGCTGAAGGTCGACCTCCACCTCGGCCCTCGCGGGAGGAGCCGCTATCGACACCGCCAGGAGGAGCAGAGCCGCAATCGCGGCGGCAAGAGCAAGGCCGGCGAGCCGGCTCGCTCCGCGCACGGGCTGCAATTCGCCCGATTCTCGACTATGGTTGGTGGACACCCCTGCTCGTAGAGCCCTGCGACTACTGCGGATCGGCATGAAGGCTCTCTCCGGCACCGGCCCGGGATAAGCGGGCGCAACTCTACAGGCCAGTGCGCGATACTAGATGACAGAGAGCCAGGCTGCCACCTTCAGCAACTGGACGCCGCGGCTCGGTCTGTTCGGCGCCGGACTGCTGCTGTCGGCCGTGCTGCTGCACCGCCTGTTCGGCATGTCGACGCCGGTCGCCCTCAACCTCATGAAGCTGTCGGGGGGAATCGCGCTGCTCAGCCTGCTGCTCGGCGTGGTGGCGCTCTCCGACATCTGGCGGCGCGGCCGGTCGGGATTGCCCGGCACGCTCATCGGCATGGCAGTGGCGATCGCAATCGTCGGCTGGCCGCTCGTCTATTTGCCCGCACTCACCAACCTGCCGCGGATCAACGATGTCTCGACCGATCTCCAGGCACCGCCGCGATTCGTCGCGCTGGCGAAGCTCAGGACCGGCGACGGCAACGGAGCGGAATATCCGAAAGATCGGTTCGCCGACCTGCAAGCCACAGCCTATCCCGATCTGAAGCCGCTGCTCATCAGCCGGTCGAGCGAGGAGGCCTTCCAGCTGGCGCTCGATGCGGTCAAGCGCCTCAAGTTTCAGATCATCGCCGAGCAACCGCCGGAGGTGCGCCCGGCTGCCCAGCCCGGATGGATCGAGGCGGTCGACCGGACGCTCGTCTTCGGGTTTTACGACGACGTGGTGATCCGGGTCGACGGCGACCAGCGCAAGGCACGCATCGATGTGCGTTCGGCGTCGCGCTACGGCCAGCACGACCTCGGCAGCAATGCCGAGCGCGCGCGCAAGATTCTCCGAGAGGTGCAGACCCGGTTCGAGGAGACCGTCTCGGGCACAGGAGCGCGGCTCGAGCGGCTCGTGCGCGGCCGAGCCGCCGTCGCTAAGCGGCTGAAAGAGGGCTCCCGAAAGTCAAAGGCTCCTGGAACGTCACAAGGCCGCGGTCCATCAGATGCACGACGTGCGCCTGCACAGACAACGAAGCCCCAATGACGAGGCGCTGATCGAGGCCGCGGTAGACGAGGGCCACGATCGCGTTGATGGTGCGATGCCCGTCGCGGATGGCGCCGAGGATCGCCTGCTCGCGCCACTGGCGGTGCACGAGATAGGCCTTCACGGTGCGCTCCGGCTCCTCCAGGCGGCCGCCATGGCCCGGTAGATAGAGGCGGTCGCCGCGGCCGATCAGCCGCTCGAGCGAGGCCAGATAATCGGCCATGCGACCCTCGGGCGGCGCCACCACCGTGGTGTTCCAGGCCATGACGTGGTCGCCCGAGAATAGGACGCCGGTCCCCTCCAGGCCGAAGCAGAGGTGGTCCGGCGCGTGGCCCGGCGTGTAGACGGCCGTCAGCGTCCATCCCTCGCCGGAGATGCGATCACCGTCCCGCAGGGTGACGCCGGGCCGGAACTCATGCTGGATGAACTCGCCGCCCGACGGGCTCATGGCGCGCTCTGAGGTGCGCAGCGGTTCGCGGCCGTAGCCGCCGATCGCTGCGCCCGTCGCACTGGCGAGGCGCTCGAGACCGTCGATGTGATCGCGGTGGGTATGAGTGATCAGGATATGCGAGACCCGACGGCCGGCGATCGCGCGCAGGGTCGCCTCGAAATGCGCCGGGTCGTCGGGACCCGGGTCGATGACACAGAGATCGCCATCGCCGACGAGATAGGTGTTGGTGCCCTTGAAGGTGAACGGCCCCGGGTTGTTGGCGACGAGGCGCGCGACACCCGGCACAAGCTCGCGCGGCTTGCCGTACTCGAATTCGATCGCGGTCCTCAGCGGCAGCTCATGAGTCATGTAACTTTCTTCGCGGCTCGGATCGCGGCCATTTGCGATTGCGCAAGGCGGCCGCGATCTCTATGTGGGCATCGTTGCGTACCTTCTACAGCATGGGAAGGGCGTCGGGGAGCATTCATCGTCGGATGGACGAGGCGCGGGCAGGATGAAGTGGGGGATCCGGGCGGGGCGCTCGCGCCGATTGATCGTTGCTGCCGCCGTCCTCGTGCTGGTGGCCGCAGTGCTCTGGTGGCAGCTCGGGCGCGGACCGCTGGTCACAACCGCTGCGGTCACGCGTGGAACCGTAGCCGAGATCGTCTATGCCACCGGAGCGGTGGAGCCGGTGCGCTGGGCCAAGGTCGCGAGCGTGATCCGCGAGCGTATCGTTGAGCACTGCGATTGCGAGGGCAAACCCGTCAGGAAGGGGGACGTGCTCGCGCAGCTCGACGACACGGAGGTCCGCGCGCAGCTGCAGGAGCTCAAGGCGCGCGAGGATTTCGCCAAGCGCGAGCTCCATAGGGTCACCGAGCTGATGGAGAGGCGGGTCACCACCACGCAGGCCTATGAGCGGGCCTCGACCGACCTTCAGATGATCCAGGGGCTGATCTCTGTACAGATGGAGAAGCTCGACAACTACACGATCACCGCGCCGATGGACGGCATCGTGCTCAGGCGCGACGGCGAGGTCGGCGAGATTGCGGAGCCAGGCCAGGTGCTGTTTCGCGTCGGTCCGCGCAAGCCCCTGCAGGTGGTGGCGGAGGTCAACGAGGAGGACATCCCTCGCGTCGCCGTTGGCCAGACGGTGCTGCTGCGTACCGATGCATTCCTCGGGCAGCGGATCGAGGGCACGGTCCGCGAGATAACGCCGATGGGCGATGCGCTGGCCAAGACCTATCGCATCCGTATCGCACTGCCGGACGACACGCCGCTGCTGGCCGGCATGAGCGTGGAGGCCAATGTGGTGACCCGCGAGAAGCAGAGTGCGCTGCTGATCCCGGCGGATGCCGTGCAGGGAACAGCGGTGCTCGCCCTCGACGGCAGCCGTGCCCACAAGCGGAGCGTGGAGATCGGCGTCCGCGGCACCCGCGCGGTCGAGGTCGTTAGCGGCCTCGCGGAGGGCGATCGCGTCGCCGCACCCTTTCCCGGCGACATCAGGGACGGCCAGGCCGTCCGCGTCAGCGAGCGCCCCAAGGCCGAGCCATGAACCTCGCCCTCGACATCGCACTTACCCACGTCCGCTTTCGATTGCGCCAGACGCTGGTCGCCGTGGCGGGCGTCGCCACCGGCGTCGGCTTCTCGATCATGATGGCTTCCCTGATGGAGGGATCGCAGGACGACTTCATGCGTCAGCTGATCGACGCGCTGCCCCATATCACGGTGTCGGACGATCGCCGGCACGCACCGACGCAGCCCGCCCAGTCGGCGTTCGATGCCGCCGAGATCCACGGGCTCACGCCCGAGGCGCGGCGGCGCGGCATCAAGAACCCGATGGCGATCATGGCAGTGCTCGAGGGCTGGGTGCCGGGCTCGGTAGCGCCGTCGGTCAAGACGCAGGCTCTCCTGCGCTACGCCGGCCGTGACGTGGCTGCCACCGTGTTCGGCATCGACCCGCACCGCGAGCCGAAGGTCTCCGCGCTTGCCACGCAGATGCGCCAGGGCACTCTCGCCTCCCTCTACCGGGCCAGCAACGCCGTCATTCTCGGCGACCGGCTCGCCGAGAAGATCGGGGCGAGGGTCGGCGCCAACCTGACGATGCAGTCGAGCGACGGGGCGCAGATCGGTGCCCAGGTCGTGGGCATGTTCCGGTCGGGCGTGCGCTCCGTCGACGAGAGCACCGGCTACGTGCTGGTGAAGACCGCGCAGATCCTCGCCCAGCAGACGGGCCTCGTAAACGAGCTCAGGGTGCGCGTCAGCGATCCGATGGCGGCGCGCAACGTGGCAGAGCGGATCGAGCGGGAGACCGGCTACAAAGCCGTCTCCTGGCAGGAAGCGCACGAAGACCTGATGAGCGCGTTCGTGATCCGCAACGTCATCATGTACACCGTGGTCGGCGCAATCCTGCTGGTGGCGAGCTTCGGCACCTACAATATCATCTCGACCATCACGCACGAGAAGACGCGCGACATCGCCATCATGAAGTCGCTCGGGCTGACCGAAGCAACAGTGCGCCGCATCTTCGTGATCGAGGCGCTGATGATCGGGCTGATCGGAGCGCTCGCCGGCTGGGCGCTCGGCTACATCCTCACTCGCGCGCTCGGCACCGTCGAGATCAGAAACCCCATGATCGACGCCACCCGCCTGCCGCTCGCGTACTCGTTCTTGCACTACGCCATGGCAGCCGGCGTGGCACTCACCTCCTCGCTGGTCGCCGGCTACTTCCCGGCGCGCAAGGCCGCCAAGGTCTACCCGGTCGAGATCATCCGGGGGGCGACGTGAGCGATGCCACCCCATCGCCACCAGCAAACGGGCCGCTGGTCGAGGCCAGGAGGGTCACCCGCGTACTGCCCGGCACGGTGCCGGTGACGCTGGTGCACGACATCGACCTTCGTATCGGGGCCAACGAGTTCGTCGCCATCACAGGCCCCTCGGGCTCGGGCAAGTCCTCGCTGCTCTACCTGCTCGGCCTGCTCGACCTGCCGACCGAGGGCGAGGTGCTGATCCGCGGCCGCGCCACTGCGGAGATGGACGAGGAGGAGCGCGCGTTCACCCGCCTCTCGCTGCTCGGGTTCGTGTTCCAGTTCCACTTCCTGCTGCCGGAGTTCTCGGCGAGGGACAATGTCAAGCTGCCGATGCGGGCCTTGGGCGAGCTCAAGGACGAGGCGATGGAGGAGCGGGCCTCGAGCCTGCTCGCCTCCCTCGGCCTCGAGGAGCATGCGCACAAGCGTCCCGACCAACTCTCAGGTGGTCAGCGCCAGAGGGTGGCGGTCGCCCGGGCGCTTGCCAATAACCCGCCGCTGATCCTCGCCGACGAGCCGACCGGGTCGCTCGATTCCAAATCGAGCGAGCAGGTCTTCCTGATCCTGCGCGAGCTGGTCGACCGGCACGGCAAGACGGTAGTCGCGGTTACCCATGACCTCGACCTCGCGCAGCGCATGGATCGGCAGCTGCAGCTCGTCGACGGCGCGATCGTGACGGACAACTAGGCCCGCGTCAGCTCGGCGACGGCGCGGCGGGCAAGCACACCGGTCAGGTGGGCGCGGTACTCCGCGCTGTAGTGGATATCGCTCCTCAGCTCGTCGGGCGGGAGGGTGACGGCCTGGATGGCGTCTGCCTTGAAGCTGCGCGCCAGCGCCGTCTCCATGGCCGAGACCCGGAATACGCTCGGGCCGGCGCCGGTGACGGCGACACGCACCGCATTGGCGAACTTCGCCACCATCACGCCGACCACGGCGAAGCCCGAGGCCGGATGGCGGAACTTCATGTAGCGGGCACGCTCAGGTGTCTTGAAGCGGACCGCGGTGATGATCTCGCCCGGACTGAGCGCGGTCGAATAGAGGCCGGTGA
>JBIOVC010000506.1:0-5137 GCA_044867545.1 Hyphomicrobiaceae bacterium
GCGGGTACGGGACTTCGCATCGGTCGAGGCGGCGGAGGCCATCGATGCGGTAGTGGCGGATCGCGCGCTGACGGCGCTCGAGGTGGACAACGAGGGACTCGATGCACTCGACCACCGCTATCTCAGATGCATCGCAGTCCACTACGACGGCGGGCCGGTCGGCATCGAGACGCTGTCGGCGGCGCTTTCGGAACCGCGCGATGCGCTCGAGGAGATCGTCGAGCCCTACCTACTGCAGCAGGGGTTCATCGGGCGCACGCCGCGCGGACGCGTGCTGACGCTGCGCGCCTACCGGCATCTTGGCCTTACCGGGCCTGGTGCCCGATCGAGCGGGCAGATCGGCCTGTTCGAGGCGGGTGAGGAAGACGAGGCCGACGTCGCCGGCGGCAAAGCCGGGGCGGGCACGGCGTAGGTTCCTACGCCACAGCTTGGGCGAGCCAGACGGTGTGGCCGCCGCAGTCCGGCTCCTCGGGAGAATAGCGCAGCACCTCGAAGCCCGCTCCTTGCAGCAGGCGCCGGTACTCGGCCTCGTCGAGGCTCGCGTGGAACAGTGGCTGCCCGTAGAGATCGCCGATCGCCTCTCCCGCCTTCGGCCCTGATGTGAACAGTAGAAGGCCGTTCGGCTGGATGTGGCGTGCGAACACATCGAACATAGGGCGCTGCTCGTCTCTGGTCAGGTGGAAGAAGCTGTCCCAGGCGATGATCGCGTCGAAGCGTGCGCCCAGCTCGAGCGACCGCATGTCCGCTTCGATCCAACAGGCTTGCGGGAACCGGGAGCGGCACAGGCGGATCATCGACGGAGCCGCGTCGACGCCGGTCAGAACGAGGCCGCTCTCGATGAAGAAGCGGGCGATCGGCTCGCCGGTGCCGCAGCCAAGGTCCAGGATGGTCGCGCCGCGCCCGAGGCGGCCAACGATCTCGGAAAGGTAACCGCGCTCAAACAGGATCCGGCTTCGGTCGGCGTCGAACCGCTCCGCAAATGCGTCGTAGAGTCGCCAGACGTCGGACATACTGCCGGCTCCGCATCGTGGTACGGGCGGTTTACCACATGATTCCGACACCGGACGAATGAGGGTGTATCCTCTATCGCAGCATTCTCCGTGCCCTATAATCCTGGCCGAATGATCCTCACACGCCGCAACCTCCTCCTCGGCACCAGCAGCTTCGTCGCATCGGGCCTCGCCTTCGCGGGCTATGCCGTTGCCGTTGAGCCAAATCTTCTGCTTGCCACGCGCTATCGCATCACGCCTGTGGGCTGGCCCCGAGGCTTACGGCTCAAGGTCGCCGCGATCGCCGATCTGCATGCGTGCGAGCCCTGGATGACGCTCCCTATGATCGAGCGGATCGTCGCCGAGACGAACGCGGTCGGGGCCGATCTCATCGTGCTGCTCGGCGACTACGAGACGCGCAACCGATACGTTGCCAGTCCCGTGCCGATGCAGGCATGGGCCCGCGCGCTCGGCCGGCTCAAGGCGCCGCTCGGCGTGCACGCGGTGCTCGGTAATCACGACTGGTGGCAGGACGCGGCGGCGATGCGGCGTGAGCAGGGGCCGATCGTCGGCCGCCGCGCGCTCGAGGACGTCGGCGTTCCGGTCTACGAGAACGACGTGGTGCGGCTCGTCAAGGACGGGCAGCCGTTCTGGGTCGCGGGGCTTGGCGATCAGTGGGCGTTCCGCCGCGACCGCCGCAGCCGAACTGGACCACGTTTCTCTCGCTACCGCGGTGTCGACAATCTTGCCGGCATGCTCGGCAAGGTGACCGATGATGCGCCGGTGATCATGCTCGCGCACGAGCCCGACATCTTCGCCGTCACGCCGGCGCGGGTGGCGCTGACGCTCTCCGGGCATACCCACGGCGGCCAGGTGCGTCTCGCCGGATACTCGCCGGTGGTGCCCTCCGCCTATGGTCAGCGTTACGCCTACGGCCACATCGTGGAGGACGGGCGGCACCTGGTGGTCTCGGGCGGGCTCGGGTGCAGCGGCGTGCCGGTCAGGGTCGGAGTGCCGCCGGAGATCGTCGTAGTCGACCTTGGAGGCGCGGCGTGACGGGTGAGCCTTGGCCCGATCTCGCCGGACGCATCGTCGAGGACGAGCGCGGACGGCGACATGTCCTGCCGGTCCGCGTCTACTTCGAGGACACCGATTTCTCCGGGCTCGTCTACCACGCGAGCTATCTCAGGTGGTGCGAGCGCGGGCGCTCCGACTTCCTCAGGCTGCTCGGCAACGACCATCGCGGGCTGATAGACGGCTCGGAAGGGCGGGAGCCCGCCGCCTTCGTGGTCCGGCGGATGGCGCTCGAGTATTTGAAGCCGGCGCGGATCGACGATGTGCTCGAGATCGTGACGCGGGTGAAGGAGGTGGGGGTCGCGACCTTGGCGCTGGAGCAGAGGGTCACGCGGTCGGGAACTGTGCTGTTCGAGGCCGAGGTGACCGTGGTGCTGGTGGCGGTCTCCGGCAAGCCGATGCGTCTCTCGCGCGCCATCCGCGAAGCTCTGTCGAGCGGTTAGGGCGGCTGTCATAGCTGTCTGTGGAGAACCCCGCGCGTGCCTCAGCCGCGGCCTTCCAATGGGCCGTAGTTTCGCCCTATTGCACAGCAACATGCACGGCTGGGGACATTCGGTTCGCGGCAGTTGACGCTACCTTGCAGGCTGGTCGGATGCCGCGGCGTTCCGGCCGGCCAGGGCGCGGCTTGGGCGCCTGCACGCGCCTTGCAGCGCGCCACCTACGGAAGAGGCAATGACTGAGCTGCTGAAGGGCACGATCGCCCCCGCCGAAAGCGGGGTCTCATTTCTCGACCTGTTCGTGCAAGCCCACCTCGTCGTCAAGATCGTGATGGCCGGACTGTTCCTCGCCTCGGTCTGGTCGTGGGCAATCATCATCGAGAAGCTGTTCTCGTTCCGCAGGGCCCGGCGTGATGCCGAGCGGTTCGAGCAGATGTTCTGGTCGGGCCAGTCGCTGGAAGAGCTCTACGCGGCGCTGTCGACACGGCCGACGATCTCGATGGCGGCGCTGTTCGTCGCGGCGATGCGGGAATGGAAGCGGTCGGTCGAGGGGTCGATCCGCGCGCTCGGCGGCATCCAGCTCAGAGTCGAGAAAGTGATGGACGTCACCATCAGCCGTGAGATGGAGCGGCTGGACCGGCGGCTGTTGTTCCTGGCAACGGTCGGCTCGACGGCGCCGTTCGTCGGCCTGTTCGGCACCGTGTGGGGCATCATGACGAGCTTCCAGGCGATCGCGTCGTCCAAGAACACGAGCCTCGCGGTCGTCGCGCCTGGTATTGCGGAGGCGCTGTTCGCCACGGCGCTCGGGCTGCTCGCGGCAATTCCGGCCGTGATCTTCTACAACAAATTCGCGGCGGATTCGGCGCGGCTCGGCCAGCGTCTCGAGGCCTTCGCCGATGAGTTCTCCGCCATCGTGTCGCGTCAGATCGACGTCAGAACCTGAGGGCAGCGGCGATGGGTGCGCAACTCAAGACCGGCCTCGCTGGGCACGGCCGCCGGCGCAAGGCCAAGCGCCATCTACCGATGAGCGAGATCAACGTCACGCCGTTCGTCGACGTGATGCTGGTGCTGCTGATCGTGTTCATGGTCAGCGCGCCGCTCCTGCTCTCGGGCATTCCCGTTGACCTGCCAGCTTCGAAAGGCCAGTCGCTTTCCCAGGACAAGGACCGGCTCACGATCACCATCGATCGTGACGGGCGCGTGTTCGTGGGCGGTGCCGAGCAGCCGATAACCGTCGACAAGCTGGTCGATATCCTCAAGGCGAACGCGAAGAACGGCTACGACGACCAGATCCTGTTTCGCGGCGACCGCAAGGTCGAATACGGGCGCGTGTCGGAGATCATCGGTGCGGTCAGCTCCGGCGGCTTCAAGAAGTTCACGTTCGTGAGCGGGCCTGAGGACATCGAGAAAGGACCAGTGCGGAGGCAATAGGCCGTGCACTTTGGACTTGCAGTTTCGATTCTGCTGCATGTCGGCGTGCTCGCCTGGGCGCTGGTGTCGATGGCGGCAACCCCGCCGCTGAAACCGGCCGAACCCGAGCCGGTCGAGGTGGCGGTCGTGTCGCCCGACGATGTCGTCCGGCTGACGCAGGGGAGCCGCTCCTCCAAGCAACTCGAGGCGAAGGCCGCACCCACGTCGGATCAGGGCAAGGCCAAGCAGGAAACGCCGAGGCCCAAGGTCGTCTCCGCTCCTCCTCCTCCGCCGCCGCCTCCACCTCCACCTCCGGAGCCGGTCAAGGCAGAGCCGCCTCCGCCTCCCGCGAAGACCGAGCCGCCTCCGCCACCCAAGGCCGATCCGATCGCGGAGAAGCTTGCGATGCTCGAGCCCGAGCCCCAGCCTGGTCCGAATCCGGAGGAGCTGCAGCGTCTGGAAGCGGCGAAGAAGGCGGAGGAGGAAAGGAAGGTCGAGGAGGAAAAGCAGCGCATCGAGGCGCAGAAGAAGGCCGAGGCCGAAAAGAAGCAGAAGGAGGAGGCCGAGCGAAAGCGGCGCGAGGCGCTCAAGAAGAAGCAAGAAGAGGCCAAGAGACTGGCTGAGGCGAAGAAGAAGGCCGACGAGAAAAAGGTCAAGGATGCCAAGTCCTTCGAGGACAAGATGGCTGATTTCATCGACAAGAGCCCCGAGCTGCTCGACAAGGACCCGAGGCAAGCGGCGGCCGGCGGTTCGCCCACGGAATCATCGGCGAAGGCAAAGGGTCCCGTTGCGGGTGCGCCCGAGGGGCGCGACGATCGTCTGACTGCGAGCCAGAGCGCGATGCTGGGGCTGCTCGTCAATAAGACATACTCAGAGGGGTGGCTCATCAGTTGCGGATCGGCAGGCGTCAATGAGATCGTCGTCAAGGTCGCAGTCAACTTGAAGTCGGACGGGTACCTCGCCGACCCTCCGAAGGTGGTCAACAGGATGTCGGGACCGTTGTTCAATGCGATGGCCGACGCGGCGCTGCGCGCCGTGGAGAAAGCTCAGCCGGTCGATTTTCCGCCCGACCTGTACAAGGGGGGTTGGGAAAGCTTCACGATCAACTTCGACGCCCGCAAACGGTGCGGGCAGGGATGACCCAAGGAAAGCGCGACATGAACAAGGATCGGGCATCCGGCATCTCGCGGCGGACGCTGCTTGGAACCGCGCTCGGCCTTTGCTGGG
>JBIOVC010000507.1:0-7476 GCA_044867545.1 Hyphomicrobiaceae bacterium
GACGAGGCATGGCAATGGTTTGCGCGGACAAGCTTTGATCGGGGCATAGTGTCGGTATTCTGCGATCCTCGGCGCCTGAGCGAGTGCAGCCTTCAAGGCAACTATGGGGCCTTGCTTCGCCAGTTCACGGTCCTCAGGCTCGCGGACGTAGGACAGCAACAGGCTGCAGCACTGGCTTGTGACGCCGGGAGTCATCATGCGGAGACCCCGCTGGATGATTGCTACATCCGGATCGGCGACGCCTGTCTCTCGGTCGATCCACTGTCATCACAGGGCGTGCACCTTGCCCTGCAGTCGGGGTTGCAAGCCGCGGTGATCGTCAATACGGTACTGCGCAGGCCAGCAAGCAAGGCTGCGGCACATGCCTTCTACCGTGCGCGCGTTGCCGAGCGTGCCGCGCACTACTCGAGCAGGACGCGACAGGAATATGCTCGTGTGGCGGCCAGCGGCGGTGGAGCATTTTGGCGCGAGCGCGCCGACGGAGTGGTGGCCGCCACCGGATCCGACCACTTGCGGCCGACAGAGTTTCGCAATTCGAGTGTGGTCGGAAAGCCTCCGCATGGCCCGGTTCTGCTCTCAACGGATGCAGTCCTTGGAAACGAGCCCGTCATTGTCGACGATTTTGTAGAGGTACGTCCTGTCGTCCGCCACCCAGGCCTCGGCAGGACTGTCGCCTACGTCGATGGTTTCGACTTGGCACAGCTGATCTCCATGCTTCCCGCTGCGATCAATTATGACCGTATACCCGAGTGCTGGCGCTCGCTTGTTCCACTTGCGACTGGCCGAAAGATCGCATCGTGGCTGTGGAACAAGGGCGTCATCGTGGAGGAGAATGGCGCTGCGCAAAATTGACCACAGGAGGGCTATCCGCGTGCCGCGCTCCTGGTCTGAACCAATCGCCCCGCCTTGGGGGATGAGATGATCGGTCTTCGCGGTCGCGGCGTTTTCATTTTTCCTCGGCGCATCAAAGGAGATCGTTGATGTCATCGACAGCACAAGAGTTGAAGGTCAAGGCGCGAGATCTTTTGCCACCGGAGCTTGCCTCCTCCGTCGAGGCCGCCATCGACGCCGAGGTCGCGGAGCGGAGGCGAGCCCTCGGGGCGGGACCAACCGGGCAGCCGTCCTCCATCCTGACTGGCTTTCTGGGGGACGCGCTTTATGCGCGTCTCGGCACGGGCGTGTTCACAGGCCGGCCGACCGTTCAGTGGAATGGAATGGACGCCTTCGTCTTCCTCGATGACCGGACGCCGCCGTTCAAGTACAAGACCGCGAGCGGACGCATTATCCAGCCCAAGTCGATCCCGACCGACGGAGGAAGCACGCCGCGGCTCCTGCACGGGCTCAGGAATTTTTCGCCTTGGGGGTACGGACCCGCCTACATCGTCCACGACTGGCTGTTCGCCGCGCATCGCAAGAACCTGTCGCCCGACAACGACTGGCAATTCGAGGATACCGCGACTTCGCTCGCCGAGTGCATCAAGACGCTGATGGAGATCGGCTACGACGCGGCCGACGGCACAAGGCGCAAGCTCGAGAAGGCAGAGGATACGCTCTACCTTATCTACCAGGCGGTGCGCAGCTCCTTCGCGCTCGATATCTGGAACACGCCGTGAGCACGGCTCTCCGCAAGCATCCGTGCATCTTCACGGGCGATTACGAGGATTTGCGTCATGCGCATGATCGTTCTGGAATCGACGCGGCGGGCGTCGCCGCACGGCGGGTTTGCCTTGCGATTTCCGGTCGGCACGGCTGACCGGTTTCCCGCCGCCACCGAGGCGCACTTGCGGGACGAACCGGCCTTCAAGACCTCGGTGGTGACGTTCGCTAGCGCGCGGGAGGTCGCCGACGCGCGGCGCGATCCCGACAAGATCATCATTCCGCCGATGCCGACGATGCTGATCGCGCCGTTGAAGTCGGCGCTCAACGCCCCCGACGACGCCGTCCAGCGCGGGTGGGGTCTCGAGGCCGTGCGCGCAACCGCCTCCCCCCAGACCGGAAAGGGCATCAAGGTCGCGGTACTCGATACCGGCATCGACAGGACGCACCCGGCGTTCGCAACCGGACTGAACATCAAAACCCAGAATTTTGTGCCCGGCTCGCCGGACGAGGACGAGAGCGGCCACGGCACGCACTGCGCAGCAACCATCTTCGGCCGCGACGTCGACCGCAAACGCATTGGCGTCGCGCCCGGGGTCACGGATGTCTTCATCGGCAAGGTGATCGGCAAGGATGGCGGCGGCACCAGTGACCAGATCGTCGAAGCCATGGAGGCTGCCAAGGCGTTCGGCGCCCACGTCATCTCGATGTCGGTCGGGATCGACTTCGCCGGCTATGCCGAGTATCTGGCCAAGGAGGGCGAGTTCCCCGTTGATGTGGCAACGTCGATCGCACTGGCGGGCTACCGCGAGAATGTGCGCCTGTTCGATCTCATGTCGACTCAGTTCGTCGAGAGCGGCGGCGTCAAGACCGCCCTCTTGTGCGGCGCCTCCGGCAACGGCAGCCACCGCGAGGCCTCGCCCTTGTTCCGCTCCACCATTCAGCCCCCGGCGGCGGGCAGGGACTTCCTGTCCGTCGGTGCCCTTGGGCCTCCTCTGGCCGGGACGGCCGGCAGGTACACCATATCGCCCTTCTCCAACATTGGCCCGCGCGTCTCGGCACCGGGCGTCGGCATCCTCTCCGCAAAGCTCGGTGGCGGCCTCGTCGCCGACTCGGGAACGAGCATGGCGACGCCGCACGTGGCGGGCGTCGCCGCGCTTTGGGCGGAGAGGATGTTCGGGAACGACATGTCGAAGTTCAGTGCCGCCCGGCTCAAGCGGGCCATCGAGGCGAGCGTGCTCCCGCTTGCGCATCTTGACTTCGAGGATGTGGGCGACGGCCTCGTCCAGGCACCAGTCTGAGGGGCATGCGGAGAAATGACCGCCAGCGGTATCGCCAAGATCCTCATCGCGAGGGACGACGGGATGCACGGGCCCAGCGCTTCGCATGCCGGCATGGGCATCGTGCTCGACGCGCGCAAGATCCTGACCTGCGCGCACGTTGCGAACCGCGCTCTGGGCAAGTCGTTCGACAGTCAGGAAAAGCCAGTCGGGCGCGTGCCCGTCACCTTCCCGATACTGCCGGGCGGCATGGTCACGAGATATGGCGGGGTCGGTCTCTGGCATCCCATGGGCAATCTCGCGCACAGCGACATGGCCGTTATTGAACTGGAGCAGGATATCCCGGACGGCGTCGGCGTCGTGCGCTTCTCCCATCCGGGGTCGCTCCGTGTCGGCGACATGCTACACGTGTTCGGTGTGCCGGGCGGAATGCCCGCCGGCAATAACGCCGTCGTCACCTATGTCAGTGTCGTCGAGGCCGGGCTCGGCCAGCTCGACGGCGGGCCGTGGACGCAGGTGTTCGTCGAAAGCGGCTACAGCGGCTCCGGTGTCCGCGACGCCAACGGCCACGTCGTGGGCATGACGACGTCCCGTTTCCGGGACAAGGCGATCGCATACATGATTCTCGCCGATACGCTCGGCGCCGCGCTCGGTCCGGTGGCTCGGCCGCGCGAGCGCGCGTCGACGATCAAGATCAAGCCGAATCGCACCGGGGTGCGTGGAGACGCGATATCGCAGTTCTGCGAGCACGTTTGCGCCAAGCTGCAGGCGGCGGTTGGAGTCGAGCTCTGGCGCTCGCCCTACGCCAAGGCTTCCGAGGTCGCGAGGAACGAGCGATACTTCTATATTGCCGACCCGTCGGGGGAGCTAAACGCCGAGGCCGACCGCGAGAAGGACGACCCCTGGCCGCTCTCGATCGAGTTCTATTTCCGGGGCAACCGGCTCGGCCCTGTCATGGAGTACGAGGTCGCGCTCGTGGTTGATTCGGACTGCGACATCGAGATCTTCGGCAGCCATCTGCATGGCCAGCGAATGCAGCATTACCTCTGGCGCCTCGACCAGAATGCCACGGTGGGGAGCATCATCGACAAGCCCGTCATCGGCCCCGACGGCGCGCTCGAACTAGCCATTTGGCGTCGCCTGATCCGCGTCCCCGATAAGGCGGAAGTCCGAGACTGTGCCAATCCCGAGGGCCGCGGCGCCGACTCGGCAGTCGACGATATCTTGAAGCTGATGCGGGTGTGTGCGCCGATAGTCGAGCGGATGATCTTCGCCTACAATCGGCGAGGCTAACGCTCCGGGTGGTCCACGGCTGCGGACTGTGATCGACCACGTACATCAGCGTGAGGTGGACCGCTAGGGCATGCGCGCCGACGATTCGTTGCCATGAGGTTCGCCAAGCCCGTTGCAGTGCAGCACGATTTAGCTGCACGCGAAAAGCACACGTTGTCTGATCATCCGAGTTTCGGTTCGTCCGGAGATGGCACAACCTTGCCGTTCGCTGCACTGCAGCGAGTCCGTCAGCTGTGAGTGGCAGTTCTGCCGTTGCGCCTAATTGAGTGCAGACCTAATGCCTGGTCAGGTGCGTACAGCAATGCCGCTTCGCAGCATCGGCCCTACGGCTGCCCCAGGCTCCAGTAGAAGTCGGGGGAGGTGCCGGCCTGGGCGAGACCGCGCGCCTTTGCTGGCAGCCGCTGGCGCAGGAGCGACTTGATGTCCGCGAGCACCGCGGCGCTGTCGGTGAGGTAGGAGTGGCCGAAGGCGCGCACGGACAGCGAGGCTGAGCTGGCGTCGACCGTTTCGAGCCCCGGATAGACGAATACGCCGCCGACGGTCTCGCCGACGCGCCGGTAGCCGTGCACGGCCTTGGAGGCCATCAGCGCCAGGTCCGAGGACGAGGCGTAGACCGTCGTCTGCGTGTCGTGCATGGCCTTGAGCCTCGGCGCGATGGTCTTGCGGAACAGGTCGGCGTTGATGTCGGGAGCGGCCAGCAGGAGCTCCTTGAGGCGCGCGGTGCTCTTGCCCCTGTCGACGCGCGATCTGAGCGTTTGGGTCACGATCCGGCTGCCCATGCTGTGGGCGATCACGTAGATCTCGCTGGCCTGCAGCCGCGACAGGTCCTCCAGCACCTGGTCGAAGGCGTCCTCGGAGAGCAGAGCGCTCTCCGTGTCGCGCAGGTAGCCCGTCACCTGGCCCAGCGACGGCCAGCTGAAGAAGAAGGGCAGACCGGGAAACCCCAGGTCGTGGGCGAGTTGGGCGGTGCGCATCGCCGTCTCGGCAAAGCTCATGTTGTAGCCGTGCACGTAGACCAGGATGGCCTTCGAGGACACTCCCGCCAGCTTCTGCGCCATCTCGGCGCGCGCCTCGTCGAGGGTCAGGGGGTCCGCCGCCTTGAGGGTGAAGTGCCGCGACGGATCGGGCTGGAACTGGAGCTTCCAGATGGTCGGCAGCTCCAGGTTGCCCGGCGTGTGCGTCCCCGGGATGGTGACGATGGCGCGGCCGTAGCTGACCGGCGAGACCACCGAGTCGTAGCGGTCGGCCGGCCCGCCCTTGGCGGTCAGGCCGCGGTTGGTGGCGAAATAGGTAGTGACCTCGATCACGTTGCCGGCGGCCTGTCGCGGCGAGTCCCGTGACGCCGGCGGGGCCGGTGCCGGCGCTTCCGGGACGGGCGAGATCGCGCGCCTCTTGGGCGCGGGCTTGATGCTCTTGGCGGTGCCGCCCACGATGCCGTCCGTGGCGTCGTCGGTCGAGGCCGCCTCGGCGCTGGCCATCTCTTGCCGCACCTTGAGGCACTGGATCTGGAACAGGACCTCCAGCAGGGCCGCCTGGCTCTTGCCGAGCTTCTTGGAGCTGCCCTCCGCCTCCGCGGGCCCCTCTGCGGGCTTGGCGGCCCGCGCCTTGGCGATCTGGCGCTCGAGCCGCTCCTTGCGCTTCTCCAGGGCTGCCAAGTCTCCCGCGGGCTTGGCCCGGCAGGGTGCTGGAAGCTTGGGGCCTAGTGCGGGCTGGGTTGCTGCGATGCCCGCGCCCACGCCGAGGGCGGCGAGCAAAAGCAAAATCCGTGCGAGCATGGCGCGTTCCCCTCCCCGGATCGCTCAAGCGGCGCGCGAGGCTAATTGAGCCATCCGACTTGCGTCAATGTGATGACGTCGGGACCGCTCGAGGATTGGTAGGTTTATGCACTGGACAGGGCAAGAGTCGGCTCCTGAAGCAGGCATAGACCGCCGAGTCCGCTCCCCCGCGTCATCGTGCCTCAGGAGACCCAGCCTGTGGCGTTCGCGTTTTGTCTTGAAGCTCCAGGCATGGCGCCTCGTCATCGGAGACTGCCGGCTGGCACCCTGGCTTGCAAGACACGCGCACGGGGAAAAGCAGCTCTGCAAAGCGTTGAGATATGGGGCGAGGTGTGCTTCAAGAGGAGTTTCCCGCGCCTGGAGGCACGCCGAGCATGCGGCTCACCAAGTCCACCAGCCATGCCATTCGCATCCTGATCGACTGCGCGCGCGCGGGCGACCAGCTGATCAAGGTTGCGGAGCTGTCGGAGCGGCTGGATATCACCCAGCAGAACGTCTTCAAGATCGTCAACCTGCTGGCCAGGGCCGGACTGATCGAATCCGTGCGCGGGCGCAACGGCGGCGTGCGGCTGGCGCGCCCGGCGGCGGAGGTCCGCATCGGCGACGTGGTACGCGCCTCCGAGGTAACGCGGGTGGCGATCGAGGAGGACGGCGCGGCAGGCGCTCGGGGGCGAGGCCACGGCGTGAACCGGGTGCTCGACGACGCGCTGGAGGCCTTCATCGACGTGCTCGACCGGCACACCATTGCCGACATGGTGCGCGGCCAGACGCCGCCCCGGTCGCCGGTCCAGTCGCCGGCGCGGAGCCGGACAAGGCCGACCGCGCGTACGGCCACGCCGATTGGCAGCCGCTCCCGCCGCCCGCTGCAGGAGGGCAGCTGAGACAAGTCGGCGCAACCGGCATCGCTGGGAGCCCGCGCCGAAGCGGCGGCACGTTGATCTTTCAAGGGTTTCTACGCACTTTCTATTTCGACGAATTCTAATCGTCGATTTGACAGATTCTAATGTGCGATCAGGACCTTGACAGATCCATCCAGGGGCCAAAATCTGGCTGGTGTGGCGCCGCGAGCACGGCTCGCATCGTCCAAAGTCGGGCCTGCGAATCCCCAGATTTGGAGAAGCTGCCAGATGCCCCCTCCGGCCATCTCGTTCGCCGACTGCACGCTGTCGAGCCCATGCCTGCTCGTCCATCTCCCGGCGGGGTGCGGCAGATGAGACGTGCCCGCGCCATACCCGGCAGCGACGGCGCCCTGGCGCCTGTCATGGACTACCAGGGACCCGAGCGCCTAGTCGGGTTCGGTTTCCGCCTCTGGCTCAACGGCTTCAGGACCGGCGACATTTCGAGCTGGGAGAGGGCGTGGTCGGCCTACGCCAGCACCATCGGCGCCGATGCGGCCCGCACGGCAGTGGGCCAGCTCTCGTGCTGGGTGCGTGCGATCGACTGCTACGCCCAGCGCGAGCTCAAGACCGCCCCCAACGACTGCGCCCGCTTCTGCCAGGACGAGTGCGTGGCGATCGCCATGATCGCGGCTT
>JBIOVC010000508.1:0-7420 GCA_044867545.1 Hyphomicrobiaceae bacterium
GCGAGCGCACCCTCGAAGCGACCTGGCGTCGGATCGGCGAGCTGCTCGGCCACTTCACGCCCGGCGAATGCGCCAACTACCTCAGAAACGCCGGCTATGGTTCTATTTGAATTGAACAGGCTCTAGACGGATCGCGCTACTACTTTTCCGGGCGCTCTTCCTGAGCGCGTGCAGCAATTTCCGGCTGTGCCGCAATCACACGCAAGTAGCTCGCAGTGGCCCGCTCGATCGGGCGCCGTCCCTGCTCCCAATTTTGGAGTGCATCGAGATCGAGGTTGTATCGCCGGGCAAATTGCTCTTGCGTCATCCCCAGCCGCTCGCGCAGCGCACGCACATCCACGGGATCTGTTGCGATCCTCGCGGCATCTATCCCCGTCCGACGCAGCTCCAACGCCAGCTCCGGCAGGCTCGCCACAGTCGGCAGGTTCACCACAACCTCGCCCTTCTCCAGCATGGCCTCGATCGCACGCTTTGCGCGCAGCATCGTCATGCCGGAACGCGTCAGCACCAGCGCGGCCTCGATCGCGTTGACCTTGTCAGCGCGAGGACGCAGAACGAGATCGACGGGCGAACCTGATTGTGCGCGGCCGATGTCCCGGGTTCGCCCCAGACGTTCGAACCGCTCCTTCAACTTCGATCGCATCGTAGTCCATACGCTCCATGGCGATATCGGCCAGCAGGCGAAGGTTGACCAGCCCGACAGCATTGCTCCCCGGACCATGCATGTGGGTCCTGACGAGCCGCAGGGTCCGACCGCGTTCTTCGACTTCGGCCATTATCAGGATGTCGCCCGTCACTGGGGCGTCGACCCTGACCGTCACGACCGGATCGTCGGTTTCATCGTCGATGATCTCGAAACTGATCTCTTCCGGCCGCCACGGCATAAGCAAATATATACGCCATTGGCGTATATAAATACAATAGGCTGTCGCCGTCTTTCCGCTAGAGCATCGTGCGTTTAATCGGACGCATAGCCTGCGTGCCTGAGGAAGTTCCAGCATTCGCGGGGCTCGAACAGGGAGCAGATGTCGCCGACGGCGCGCCACAGCGCATCGTAGGTTCTGGCGCCGGCTGCGCGCAGATGGGCCTTGAGCTTGGCGAACGCCATCTCGATGGGATTGAGATCGGGCGAGTAGGCTGGGAGAAAGAGGAACCAGGCGCCACGTGCCTTCAGCACGGCAGCGGCCTTGGCCGACTTGTGGACCTTCAGGTTGTCGAGGATGACGACGTCGCCTGCCTGCAGGGTGGGAGCGAGCTGGGTCTCGATGTAGAGATCGAAGGCGGCGCGATCCATTGCACCCTCGAGGAGCCATGGAGCCGTCAGCCCATGGCAGCAATGAAGGTCTGGCTCTGCCAATGGCCGAACGGGGCGGCACCGGGCAATCGCTCGCCCTTCATGGCCCGCCCCCGCAACCGGGTCAGCTTGGTGGTCGTCGACGTCTCGTCGATGAAGGCGAGCCGGTGCGGCATGGCCCGCATGATCGGCTGGCGCTTATGGATCCAGACGTTTCGGACCCGGGCGACATCCGAGCGCGCGCGCTCCGCGGCCAGCAGCGTTTTTTTTATAGGTTAGCCCGGCCTTGCACAGAAACCTCGATAGCGATGCCGGGTCGGCCTCGACGCCATGCCGGGCCTCGAGCTCGGCGGCAAGCTCGGGCATGGTGATGTCGGGCTTCTCCTTCACGCGTCCCATCAGGAAGTCGCGGTAGGACGCGAGCTTGCCGGTACCTGGCGGACGGCCCTGCCGCTGCGGCTCCAATCTGCCCGTGCGGCGATGGCGCGCCACGAGCTTGACCGAGAACGATGGGCTCACCTGCAGATCCGCCGCCGCCCCGCGACGGGACTGGCCACCCTCGACACGCGACACGACCCGCCTTCGCAGGTCCAACGAGTAGCTTCGCCCCATGATCCACCTCCCAGTACGGTGAATCACAGTTCGCCGATTTGTGGAATCCCCGATTCCGACTAAACGCACGATGCTCTAGCTCCGCCGTGCCTGCCGGTCGGGCTCGTCCGACGCCAAGTCGGCGAGCACCGTCTCGCCCGCGATCGCGCGCTGCCCGACCGCCGCATACGATCCCCGCCCGAGCGGCAGGTAGACGTCGACCCGCGAACCGAACCGGATCAGCCCGAAGCGCTGCCCCGCCGCCAGGCTGTCGCCCTCGCCCGCGAACGTCACGATCCTGCGCGAGACGACGCCGGCGATCTGCGCCACCGCGACCTCCTGCCCGCTGGCGGCCGCGATCACGAGGATGCGCCGCTCGTTCTCCTCGCTCGCCTTGTCCAGCGTCGGGTTGTAGAAGGCACCCGGCACGTAGATCGACCGCACGATCCGCCCCGCCGCCGGCGAGCGGTTGACGTGCACGTCGAAGATCGACAGGTGGATCGAGATCCGCGTCCGCTCGCCCTCGCCGAAGCCGAGCTCCGTCGGCGGCCGCACCTTCTCGACCGCCACGATCCGCCCGTCGGCGGGTGCGATCACCAGCCCCTCGCGAAGCGGCGTCACCCGGTCCGGGTCGCGGAAGAAGAAGGCGATTGCGAGCGTCGCCAGCAGCACGAGCCAGGCGAGCGAGCTCCACACCAGGAACAGCACCAGCGCCAGCACGATGCCGATGGCGACGAACTTGTGCCCGTCCCGATGGATCGGCACCAGCACGTCGGCGAGTGAGCTGAAGGAACTCGGACGTTCCACCACAGGCGTGCCCTCCACAGCCTTGCACCGCAACGGCCCAGAGCCGCTACCAATGCTTCCGGCAGCACGAGAACCCGGCGCCGCCGCCCGTGTCAATCACCGGCGGTCATGGCCGTCACTGGAAGGGAAGCGCGACCGCCCTGAACTCGCCCTTGGCGTTCTCGACGCGGAGCAGGATCTGCCGTCGTCCGGTCTTCCGCACGCTGTCGATGCGGCCGACGATGTCCTCGACCGAGCTGACCGCCTGGTCGGCCACCTCTATGATCACGTCGCCCGGCTGCAGGTTGCGCTCCGCCGCCGGGCTCAGCGGCTCGACCTCGGTGATGACGACGCCCTGCACCCGCGCGGCTAGTCCGAATTTCTGCCTGAGCTCATCGGTCAGCGGCGCGAGCTTCAGACCGATCAGTTGGCGCTCGCCGGGCGCAGGCTCGCTCGAGCTGTCCGCGGCCGCCACGTCGTCCTCGTTGAGCCGGCCGACAATGACTTTCACCGACCTCTTCTGCCCCTTGCGCAAGAGCTCGACGTCGACCGACTTGCCGACCGGCGTCTGCGCGACGACACGCGGCAGCCCGCGCATGCTCGAGATTTCCTTGCCGTCGAACTTGAGGATCACATCGCCCGCCTCGACGCCGCCTTTCGCCGCCGGCCCGGCCTCGACCACGCTCGAGACCAGCGCTCCGGTGTTCTCGCGCACGCCGAGCGAGGCGGCGATGTCCTCGCTCACCGTCTGGATACGGACGCCGAGCCAGCCGCGGCGCACCTCACCGAACTGCTTCAGCTGGTCGATGACGTTCATCGCCGTGTCGGCGGGCACCGCGAATCCGATGCCGATCGACCCGCCGGTCGGCGAGATGATCGCCGTGTTCACGCCGATCACGTCGCCACCCATGCTGAACAGGGGCCCGCCGGAGTTGCCCTTGTTGATCGCCGCGTCGGTCTGCAGGTAGTCGTCGTAAGGCCCGGAGTTGATGTTGCGTGCCTTGGCCGAGATGATCCCGACGGTGACCGAGCCACCGAGCCCGAACGGGTTGCCGATCGCGATCACCCAGTCGCCGACCTTTACCGTCTCCGCCGACCCGAACTTGACCGCCAGCAGCGGCTTTTTCGGCGTCACCTTGAGCAGCGCCAGATCGGTCTTGGTGTCCTTGCCGAGCACCCGGTCGACCTTCAGCTTGCTGCCGTCGTGGAAGTTGACCGTGATCTCGTCGGCGCCCTCGATCACGTGATGGTTGGTGACGATCAGCCCCTCCTTGCCGTCGACGACAAAGCCGGATCCGAGCGAGGACGTCTTGCGGTCGGCCCGCGGCTGCTCGCCGCCCTTCTTGAAGAACTCGTTGAAGAACTCCTCGAACGGCGATCCCTTCGGCACCTTTGGCAGCGGCACGCCCTGTTGGCCCTTGAGCGTCTGGCTGGTCGAGATGTTGACCACTGCGTCGAGCAGCTTCTCGGCGACCGGCGCCACCGACTGTGGCCCGCGCCCCTGCACCTCCACGACCTGCGCGTTCGAGGCGGCAACTCCGGCGAGCATGGTGGCGAGGGTCGCCAGGACCATCGCACGCCGCGCCCGGCATACGCCTATCATTCGGTTCGTCTCCGGTATCGGCGGCGGCCACACGGACCAACCGCCACCATTTCATACATCCTCCGGCGGCGCGCTGGGGCTGTCAATCGGACACCCCTGTTAACCGCGCACCAGCCATACGACAAATACGCCCACCGCGATCGCCGCCGTGCCCGCCAGTCGCAACGAAGATTGCGGCGTCTCGGCGGCGGCGGCCAACAGTCGCATTCCGAGCTGCGGCGCGAGTGCCCACACGAGGCCCTCGAGCACGAGAACGAGCCCGACGGCGACGGCCAGGTCGCTCATTGCTTGCGCGCCGGAGTTTCTCCACCAATGGCGTTGAAGTAGCGGAAGAACTCGCTGTCGGGCGAGAGCAGCAGCCGGGTTTCGCCTGCCTTGAGTGCCGTCTCGTAGGCCTGCATGTGGCGGTAGAACGAGGCGAATTCCGGGTCTTTCCCGAACGCTTCGGCGAAGATACGGTTCCGCTCGCCGTCGCCGTCGCCGCGGATCTGTTCGGACTTGCGGTAGGCCTCGGCGCGGATCACGGTCGCTTCCCGCTCGGCATCCGCACGAATCTTGTTGGCGGCCGCCCGGCCCTGGGCGCGGAACTCCTCCGCCTCCTGGCGGCGCGCCGCCTTCATGCGCTCATAGACGCTCTGTAGGTTCTTTTCCGGCAGGTCCGCGCGCTTGATGCGGACGTCGACCACCTCGATGCCGAACTGCTGGCCCTGCGTGTTGACCTCCTTGGCGATCTGGTTCATCAGCGTCTCGCGCTTGTCGCGCACGATATCGAGGAACGATGCACTGCCGAGCACGCGGCGCAGTGTCGACTCCACGATCGGGCTGAACACCACCGGCACCCGGCTCTCGTCGAACATCGTCTGGTAGAAGCGCAGCGGATCGTCGATCCGGTAGCGCACGAAGGCATCGACCTTGATCAGCTTCTGGTCGATCGCCGGGATCTCCTTGGGCACGAGATCGAGGTCGAGGATGCGCTTATCGAAGAACTCGACGGTCTCCACGATCGGGATCTTCCAGCTCAAGCCCGCGGTCTCGATCACGCGCTTCGGCTTGCCGAACTCGAGCACCAGCGCCCGCTCGTTCTGATGGACGATGAACGCCGAGAGGTAGACGGCTGCCGCCGCGAGGCCGATCAGCACCAGCAGTCCGGTGAGAATGCCGCGTACCATGATCAGTTGCCTCCCTCGGCCTTGCGCTTGGCAGGCGTCTGCGACTGCATTTCGGTCAGAGGCAGGTAGGGCACGACGCCCGGCCCCGACTTGCCGTCGATGATGATCTTGTCGGCGCCGCCATAGACGCGCTCCATCGTCTCGAGGAACAGCCGTTGCCGCGTCACCTCGGGCGCCTTCTTGTATTCGTCGTAGACCTTGAGGAAGCGCGTCACCTGACCCGTCGCCTCGGCGACCGTCTGCTGCCGGTATCCGTCGGCCTGCGCGAGCACCCGGTCCGCCTCGCCGCGAGCCTCCGGCACGACCTTGCTGGCGTAGGCTTCGGCCTCGTTCTTGAAGGTCTCGAGATCGATCCTCGCCGCCTGCACGTCTCGGAACGCATCGCCGACCTGCTGCGGCGGGAACACCTGCTGCAGGCTGATCTCGTCGATGACTATCCCTGAGTTGTAGGCATTGAGCACGTCCTGCATGAGCTTTTGCACCGTGATCCGGATCGCACCGAGCTCGGCGACCAGGATGTCCTCGAACCGCCGCTGGCCGACGACCTCGCGCATCGCGCTCTCGGCGACGTCCTTGACCGTTTCCTCCGGACGCTGGATCTTGAACAGGTACTTCTCGGCGTCCTGGATCCGCCACGTGACGACGAACGGCACCTCGACGACGTTCTCGTCGCCGGTCAGCATCAGGCTCTCCTCCTGGACGCTGCGCGTAGCCTGCGTGCCGGTGCGGCCCGCGGTGTCCGTGCGGAACCCGACCTGGATCACGTTCTTGCGGGTCACCTTCGGCAGCCGTACCTCCTCGATCGGATAGGGCATCCGGAAGTGCAGCCCCGGCGGCTCCTGGCGCACGAACTGGCCGAATCTCAGAACGACGCCGAGCTCGTCCGGGCGGACCGTGAAGGTGAAGGCGTAGAAGCCGATCACCGCCATGGCAACGGCGACGATCAGGAAGATCAGCGGTCCGGGCAGGCCCGATCCGGGCATCACCTGCTTCAGCCGGTCCTGGCCGCGCTTGAGGATCTCCTCGAGATCAGGCTGCTGGCCGCCGCCCGACGGCCCCTGGCCCCAGGGTCCCTGACCCCACGGGCCGCCTCCGCCTCCGCTCTTCCAGCCGCCGCCACCCTGTGGGTTACGAGCCATCCTCGCTTTGCCTTTCCTCGTATCTGCTGTTGATCAGTCTCGCCGCCGAGGGACGCCTCGGATTTCGGCGCGGAGCCCATGCCCGGCATCGGTGTGAGAAAGCACGCTTATAGGGCACGCTCCACCCATGTGCAAACTTGCAACAGCAAATTGGGCAAGAAGCGGTCAAGCTTCAAGGCAAACCGGACGCCTTGGCTCAACACCCTGAAATTCTGTCCAGAATTGAAAGGGTCGCGTCGTGGTCATCATGCTCGCCGCGCGGCAGGGACTCGCGCGAAACCTCGCGCCAGCGGTCCGGGTCGGGGTCGGCGAGGAACGTATCGCCCTCGGGGCTGGCGTGGACGCGCGTCAGGTAGATGCGATCGGCATGCGGCAAAGCCGCCTCATAGACCTGCGCCCCGCCGATCACCATGATCTCGTCGGCCCCCCGCGCCGCGGCACACGCACGCGACAGCGACAGCGCTGCCTCGAAGCTTGCAGCAACAACCGCGCCTTCGGCCCTGAAGCCTGGATCGCGCGTTACGACGATGTTGTCGCGCTGATCGAGCGGCCGCTTGAGCGACTGGAACGTCCGCCGCCCCATGATCACCGGCTTGCCGATCGTGATCGCGCGGAACCGCCTGAGATCGGACCGCATGTGCCAGGGCAGGCGGCCGGCCTTGCCGATCACGCCGTTCTCCGCGACCGCGACGACGAGCGAGATGCGCATGACTAGCGCGCCCCTTCACCTCTCCCCGCAGGCGAGAGGTCATGAGTGTCGGCACGCCGAGCGCACGCTTGCGTCGGCGCGCCCGCTCCCTCCCCCCTCGTGGGGGAGGGTTGGGGAGGGGGGGATCGC
>JBIOVC010000509.1:0-7890 GCA_044867545.1 Hyphomicrobiaceae bacterium
ACGAGGCGCAAGGTCGGGGAAGCGCAGCGCTTCGCGGAGGCCGAGGCCAAGCGCAAGGCGGTCGATGAGGCTCGGCGCCGGCAGGAGCTGGCAAGAGCCGAGGAAGAGGCGGCCCGCAAGACGGCGGAAGCACGACGTTTGGCGGAAGCAGAGACCAAGCGCCAAGAAGCGGATGAGCTTCGTCGTCAGCAGGAGCTCGCCAAGGCGGAGGCCGAGGCCCAACGGATAGCCGCAGCCGAATTGCGGCGCCAGCCCCAATCGGCGGAGCCGCCTGCCTCCCAGGAACAGGGAGCGCGCTCCATGTCGGTTGCCGCACCTGCCCCGCTCGGGACCACAAAGCGTACCGCCCCTCGGAAAGCCCGGCGCGACAAGCCACAGCTTGTTCGGTACACCGGCGTCACCGCCGGTAGTGGCAACTGGTGCGATTTCTTTCAGTACAGCTACCCGATGGAGTTGCTCGACCCGGGCCATCGGCTGAGTGCTTCCGCAGGACGCCGCTAGGCCGATTTTGCGGCAGTGCCGAAGTGGTACCGTCGACAAGGCCGGCGGCATGGCGTAAGAGCGCTCGCCATGCAACGCCCGAACGAGCACGCGGCCGGCGGCGGTCTGGCCGGCGTGCTTCGCCGGTTGAGACCGGCCCCGGGCCGGTTTCGCGCACTCGAGG
Source organism: Hyphomicrobiaceae bacterium (assembly GCA_044867545.1). Classification (GTDB taxonomy): domain Bacteria; phylum Pseudomonadota; class Alphaproteobacteria; order Rhizobiales; family Hyphomicrobiaceae; genus DATLZB01. The sequence goes on from JBIOVC010000509.1 coordinate 665, forward strand.
GGCTCGCACCCTACGTCTGGCCCTCCGACCGGCCCGATCTCCAGAGAACGGTGCTGCTGTCGCTCGCACTGATGCTGGCGGCAAAGCTCGTCACCGTTTTGATGCCGTTCACTTTCAAGTGGGCGACCGACGCTCTGGTCGCGGCCGGCGGCGGCCAGGTCGCGTCCCGTGCGATGGTCCCATGGCTGATCGGCGCGCCGGTGCTGGCGACCGTCGTCTACGCGCTCGCCCGCATCGCAATGACAGTGCTGATGCAGGTCCGGGAGGGAATGTTCGCCAGGGTCGCGATGAATGCCGTGCGCCGGCTCGCGCTCAATACCTTCGAGCACATGCATCGCCTGTCGCTGAGATTCCACCTGGAGCGCAAGACCGGCGGGCTCACCCGCGTGCTGGAGCGCGGCCGGGACGGGATCGAGAACATCACGCGCGTCACGCTGATGACGTTCGTGCCGACGATCTTCGAGTTCTCGTTCGTACTCGTCGTGTGCGCGCTCTATTTCGACTGGCGCTTTGCGTTCACCATTTCCGTGATGATCGTTCTCTACCTCGCCTTCACGGTCCGCGCGACCGACTGGCGCATCTCGATCCGGCGCAGCATGAACGAGAGCGACGTGGAGGCCAACACCAAGGCGGTCGACAGCCTGCTCAACTACGAGACCGTCAAGTACTTCGGTGCCGAGAATTGGGAGGCGCGGCGCTACGATACGTCTCTGGTGGTCTACGAGCGCGAAAGCATCAAGACCTACGTCTCGCTCGCCGTTCTCAATACCGGCCAGGCCGTGATCTTCACCATCGGGCTCGGCATCTGCATGGTGATGGCGGCGCTCGACGTGCTGGCCGGCCACAACACCGTCGGCGACTTCGTCATGGTCAACCTGCTGATGCTTCAGCTCTTCATACCGCTGAACTTCATGGGCACCGTCTACCGCGAGATCAGGCAGTCGCTGATCGACATCGAGCGCATGATGGACGTGCTGGAGCAAAGTCCGGAGATCGCCGACAGGCCCGATGCCAAGGATCTCATCGTCCGCGGCGGGACCCTCCGTTTCGAGGACGTGTCGTTCCGCTATGACCCGGAGCGAGCCATCCTCAACGGCCTTTCGTTCGAGGTCCCGGCCGGCCGCATGGTCGCCATCGTCGGGCCTTCCGGCGCCGGCAAGTCGACGATCTCGCGCATACTGCTCCGCTTCTACGACATCTCTGGCGGCCGCGTGACGATCGATGGCCAGGACATTCGCGGCGTCACGCAGAGGTCGCTGCGCGCGGCGTTCGGCGTGGTCCCGCAGGACACGGTGCTGTTCAACGACACCATCCTCTACAACATTCGCTACGGCCGCCCCGGTGCGACTGACGAGGAGGTGGTCGAGGCTGCAAGGCTCGCGCAGATCGACGACCTCATCCGCTTGCTGCCCGACGGCTACGACAGCATGGTCGGCGAGCGGGGGCTCAAGCTATCGGGCGGCGAGAAGCAGCGCGTCGCCATTGCCCGCACGATCCTGAAGTCGCCGCCGATCCTGATCCTCGACGAGGCGACGAGCGCGCTCGACAGCCACACCGAGAAGGAGATCCAGGACGCGCTCGACCGGATCTCCGCCAACCGCACCACGCTGGTCATCGCGCATCGGCTCTCGACCATTGTGCACGCCGACAACATCCTGGTGCTGGATCGGGGACGGCTCGTGGAGCAGGGGACGCACCCCGATCTCCTCGCCAGGAACGGCCTATATGCGAGCCTCTGGAACCGGCAGCGCCAGGCCGAGAAGGCGCGCGAGGAGCTGGCCCGCACGTTGGAGGAGGCTGAGCGGGAGGGCGCGCTGCGTCCGGCGGACACGAAGGTCCCGGCCGAGTGAACGGCGGCCTATGGCCGCTCGGCGAGCGCAAGCCGGACGCCGATCGCAATGAAAAGCGCGCCGATCGCTCGTTCGAGCCAGGATCTGAATCGCCCGAATGCGGAGAGCGCCCCAACCCTGCCGGCCGCCCACGCGACGCCCAAATTCCACGCCGTGCCGGCGGCATCGAGCATCAGCCCGAGCGTCACGAACGCCAGCACTTTCGAGGGCGCGTCGGCGTCGATGAACTGCGGCAGGAAGGCTAGGAAGAACACGGCGACCTTCGGGTTGAGGACGTTGCACAGGAAACCCTGAGCAAACATGCTGCCAAGATCGGCAGTCGTCGTTTGCACCGGAAGGTCCGCCGGCGGCCTCGCCTCCATCGAGCCGAAGATCATACGAACGCCGATGTAGACGAGATAGGCCGCCCCCAGCCACTTGATCGCGGTGAACGCCCACGCCGAAGCCATCAGTACCGCTGAAACTCCGATCGCCGCCGCTGCGATGTGGACGAACGCGCCGACGCCCACGCCGAGCGCCGCTGCGACCCCGGCGCGCGTGCCATGCTGTGAGCTCCGAGCGGCAATGAGTGCCATATCCGGGCCCGGTGTCACGATCAGCAGGATGCCGCCGGCAATGAAGAGCCACGGATCGTGAATTCCGAGCACGCGACACCCCAAGTCAGTCGAGCACGTGGCTCACCATACCGTCGGCAAGCTTCGGCTCGAACCATGTGGACTTGGGCGGCATGATCCCGCCGGCATCCGCAACCGCCATCAGGTCGTCCATCTGCGTCGGGAAGAGTGCGAAGGCGATCGCCATCTCGCCGGACTTGACGCGGCGCTCGAGCTCGCCGAGCCCGCGCCCGCCACCAACGAAGTCGATGCGTTTGTCGGTGCGCGGATCGAGGATGTTGAACAGCGGTTCGATCACGTTCCGCGTCAGCAATGTGATCGGCAGCCGGCCGATCGGATCGCCGCGCGGCACGAGGTCGCCGCGGAGCGTCAGCCGGTACCAGCGGCCGGCAACGTGCATTCCGAACTCCGCCGCAGCTTTCGGGCTCGCGGGGCCGTCCGCAGGCGTTACCGTGAAGCGCTCGCGGAGTGCGGCGTGGAGCGCGTCCGGCGTCCGGCCGTTGAGATCGCGGATGACGCGGTTGTAGTCGAAGATCGTCATCTCGTGATCGGGGAACACCACCGAGAGGAAACACTGGTGCGAGCCCGTGCTCCCGCGGGCTGCGGCCACGCGCGCGGCCGCGGCCGATCGATGATGGCCGTCGGCGATGTAGATTGCGGGCAGTGCCTCGAAAGCCTGGGTGAGGGTGGCGATTGCCGCCTCGTCATCGATCACCCAAAGCTGGTGACGCACACCGTCGTCCGCCGTGACGTCGACGACGGCCGTGCCGGCTGCGGCCCGTGCCAGCATGGCGTCGATTGCGGGTGCCGCCGGGTATCCCATCATCACCGGTCCGGTCTGCGCGTTCAGGGCCTCGATCTGGCGGACGCGGTCTGTCTCCTTGACCGGGGTCGTCAGCTCGTGCTTGCGGACGCGGTTGGTGGCGTAGTCGGCAAGCGAGGCAATGCACGCAAGGCCCGTTTGGGTACGGCCTTGCCGGATGAGCCGGTAGACGTAGTAGCGAGGTTTCGAGTCGCGGATGAGGACACCGGCCTCGACCATGCGAGCAAGGTTCTCAGCACCCTTCGCATAAACCTTGTCGTCGTAGGGGTCGAGGCGAGGATCGAGGTCGATCTCGGGCTTGGAGATGTGCAGGAAGCTCCACGGCTTTCCTTTGGCACGTTCGCGCGCCTCTGTGCTGGAGAGCACATCATAGGGCGGCGCCAGCACTTCTGCGGCGCGTCCGGGGGCAGGTCTCAGGGCGCGAAACGGTTGGACGAGCGTCAACAGCGTACTCCGAGGTTGGGACAGGACGCCCTGGTTTAGTCGTCGCCGAAGACGTGTCAAACCAAAAGCCTGGACGCTGGTGTCACGGCGTGACAGACGCTGCGGTCCGGGCGGGCCTGTCGAGCAGGATCGTCTCGGCAACGAGCTCGTCGATGAAGCGGCCCATTGACCGATCCAGCGCGGTTTCCTTCAGGTGCCGGGAAATGCGCTGATAGAGCGGCAGGTCGACCGCCAGCCGGTGGACCGCGTCCGCAAACGACCGCGCGTTGGCCCTGTGCGCCATGACCCCGGTCCGGCCGTCGACGACCTGCTCAGCGATACCGCCGACCGGCATGCCGACCACCGGCATGCAGTTGCCGAAAGCGGCCGCTGCAACCCCAGACTGGCTGGCCTCGATGTGCGACAGCGCGATCGCGTCATAGCGCGCAAGCAGCGGCCTGATCTCGTCATCCTCGATCCAGCGGTTGGTCACCTCGGCCCCGAGCGCCTTGAGCCGGCGCCGGTCCGCACCGATGTTGCCGAGCCCTGCCACCCCGAGCTCAACCACAATCCCCTCGGCGCGCAGCATCTCGATGGCATCGATCAGCAGGGGCAACCCCTTGTAGGGAAGGATGCGTCCGAAGAACAAGAGGCGCAGCGGCCTCCCGGGTTCTCGGGTACGCGCGGCAGGAGGCATACCGAAAGTGAGATCAGGATGAAACAACGGGAGCACCCGACCGGCCGGGGCTTTGCGGGCGCTGATGAGTCGGTCGGCGACCGTACGCGACAGCGTGACGACCATGTCGGCAAACCGCGCCTCGCGTACCAGCCATGGAGTTACCATCCCTGTCGGGTCGCCGGGATGGGAAACGGCGTCGTGAATGACTGTGACGTAGCGGACGCCGAGGCCCCTGATGGCAGGCGCCAGCAATGGGGTCCATATGTGCGGCATCAGCGTGACGACGGCAGACGGCCGGTCGAGCTCGAGCCGGTTGAGCAGATTCCGGCGCACCGTCAAGAAGCTCGAAACGATCGAGAATGGAGTGGCCCGCCGGAACGTATCGAGCGCGAGAACCCGACCGGTGATCTCCATCAACTTCGGCGTGCAGGCGTTCTGGAGGGAGACCGCGATGGAAGTCTCGAGGCGCTCGAACTCGATGGTGGCGGCCGCAAGCTCCATGACGAAACGGCCCAGCGCTCCTCTGCGGCCGAGGTAGAGGAATGCTATGCGTGTTGGCTCGTCGGTCGGGAGTGGAGGCTGCTCAGCGAAATATCCAGGCATCGTGCTCCTAAATCAACATACTGAAATCAAGAAAAAGACTATGACTTCGAGTGGTTCGCAGCACTTGGAGGACGGCTAGAGGAAATGTGACAACTGATGAAAGGCGAGATTAGCACGTCATCATGTAGCACGGATACACTTAGACTGAAGGCCGCGCAACCGGGCCGCGGCCGACGATGGCGGCGTCGCGCAAGCAGGCGGGAGATCAATCCCGCCTGCATCGATGGTCGCGATCGTCTCAGAAGGGCGCTAGCCCTTCATGGCTTGGGATGCGAGGTCGATCAGCTCCTTCGGTGTCTTGACGATACCGACCGCATCCTTCTGGACCTCCACGCCCGGTGTCGGATCGATTTCGGCCCTGCGCTTCTCTGCCGCTGCGAGAAATTCGGGATCCCGCACCATCTTGTCGAAGGCTGCCCGCAGCACGGCAAGACGGTCCGCGGGGAGGCCGGGCGGTGCAATCAGGGCGCGCCCGATTGCGGCGCCGGCGTTGGCGAACTCGATGACCTTCCGGAGCTTCTCGTCGGCCACCAGCTCCTGCATCAGCGGGACGTTGGGAAGTTCCTTGTTCCGCCGCAGCCCGCCTTGGATGACGGCCACGAACTCGCCGCTCTTGAACCTATCGGCGTGGGTCGCGCGCCAGTTGTTCCAGGCCGATGATACGAGGTCGACCTCACCCTTCTCGAGCGCCAGCACGAACTCCGCCGAGCCCGGATATCCGGTGATCATGTTGAACTTGAGCCCGGCGAGCGACTTCAGCAGTGCCGGATGCTGACAGCTCTGTGCGTTGACACCAGTGCAGCCGACGTTGATCTGCGTCTTCTTCATCTCCTCGACCGTCTTCGCCGGCGAGTTCTTGCGGATCACGAAGGCCGCATTCACCGAGGCGAACGAGCCGATGTAGGACATTTCCTCGACCTTCCACTGGCCGGCTTTCGGCTCGAGGAGCTGCGTGTGGGCAATTGTCTCCGGGAAGAGGCCGATGACGGAGCCGTCACGCGGCGCCTGCGCGTAGAAGAATGCGGTCGCGACCAGGCCGCCGCCGCCCGGCTTGTGCTCGACGATTGTCGTCGGGTTGCCTGGGATGTGCTTCTTGATGAAGTCAGCCGCCAGCCGCGCGTAGAGATCGTAGGAGCCGCCGGGCGGATGCCCTATCAGGATGCGCAGCGTGTTGCCCTTGTAGAATTCCTCTGGCGACTGGGCCGCCGCGGGCATCGCCGCCGCGGCGAGCCCCGCTATTGCAGCGAGGCCGGCTAGCATGCGCCTGTTCGGAAAAAGCATCATTCTCTCCCTGATGTGACGTTCATTGTTCTTGCTGCCTCTCGATGGTGCGGACCTGTGTGTTCGGCGTCAAGCCTCCGTTGCAGCGCGCAGATGTCGAGGGCGCCCGCATCCGCACCGCGGCTTGCGTTCTCGCCTCGGGATGCTAAAGCGGGCAACTAAGCGCGCACTTGAAGCGCGGAGGGAGCGGACAGGGGAGGCGGCCGGCATTGGCCGCGGGCGCGGACAGCGATGGGCAATCCGGACCCCGCAACGTTCAAGGCGATCGGCCAGGCCCTCCGTCGCAAGGAGGACTTGCGGCTGCTGATCGGCAAGGGCCGCTTCACCGACGACTTCAGGATCGAGGGGCAAGTCTATGCCGCGATGGTGCGGTCGCCCCACGCCCACGCCCGGATCACGGGCGTCGATGCCGCTGCTGCCCGCGCGATGCCGGGCGTTCTCGGCGTCTTCACTGGCGCCGACTGCGCTGCCGACGGCCTCGGCCCCATTCCCCACGACCCGGTGCCGAAGACCAGGCACGACCTGAAGCTGACCGGCCCCGGCGGCAAGCCGATCTTCATCGGACCCCACCTGTTGCTGCCGGTCGACAAGGCGCGCCATGCCGGCGAGGCGGTAGCGATGGTCGTTGCAGAGACGCTCGGCCAAGCGCTCGATGCAGCCGAGGCGGTCACCATCGACTACGAGGAGCTTCCCTGGGTTAGCGATCAGCTAAGCGCCATCGAGCCGGATGCACCTTTGGTCTGGGCGGAGGCCTCCGGCAACCTGCTGGTCGAGACGGTATTCGGCGACCCGGCCGCCACCGAGCGCGCGATCGCCGCCGCCGATCATCGCGTGAGGATGGAGTTTCATGTGACGCGAGTGACCGCGGCGGCCCTCGAGCCCCGGTCGGCGCTCGCTGATTTCGACAAGGCGACCGGCCGCTACACGCTCTATGCAGGAAGCGGCGGGGCCGT
>JBIOVC010000510.1:0-4574 GCA_044867545.1 Hyphomicrobiaceae bacterium
GCGGACAGAACCTGGTGCGCGGCTTCTGGAACCTCGTCGAGGACTGGGAGCGCGCCGTCAACGGGCGCAAGCCGGTGGGCGCCGACGCCTTCAAGGTGGGGGAGAACCTGGGGCTCACGCCCGGCAAGGTAGTCTTCCGCAACCGCCTGATCGAGCTGATCCAATACGCCCCAACCACCGAGCGGGTGCGGCCTGAGCCGGTGCTGATCGTGCCGGCGTGGATCATGAAGTACTACATCCTCGATCTCAGCCCGGCGAAGTCGCTGGTGAAATACCTGGTGGACCAGGGGTTCACGGTGTTCATCGTCTCCTGGAAGAACCCCGGCCCCGAGGACCGCGACCTGGCGCTCGACGACTACCGCAAGCACGGCATCGACGCCGCCCTTGAGGCGGTGCGGAGCGTGGTCCTGGACGCGCCGGTGCACGGTGTCGGGTACTGCCTGGGCGGCACCCTGCTCGCCATCGCCGCCGCGGCGCTCGCCGGCCAGGGCCGCGCCCCCTTCAAGACGCTCACCTTCCTTGCGGCGCAGGTGGATTTCGAGGAGGCCGGTGAGCTCACCCTGTTCATCGACGAGAGCCAGGTCGCGTTCCTGGAGGACATGATGTGGCAGCAGGGCGTGCTCGATGCCAGCCAGATGGCGGGCGCCTTCCAGATCCTGCGCTCCAACGACCTGATCTGGTCGCGCATGATCCACGACTATCTGATGGGCGAACGCGCGCCGATGATCGACCTGATGGCCTGGAACGCCGATTCGACGCGCATGCCCTACCGCATGCACTCCGAGTACCTGCGCCAGCTGTTCCTCGACAACGACCTGGCCGAGGGCCGCTACCGCGTCGACAGTCGGCCGGTGGCGCTCACGGACATCCGGGCCCCGGTGTTCGCGGTCGGCACCGAGACCGACCACGTGGCGCCCTGGCGCTCGGTGTTCAAGCTCAACCTGCTGCTCGATACCGACGTGACGTTCCTGCTGACCAGCGGCGGGCACAACGCGGGCATCGTGTCGGAGCCGACGCGGTCCGACCGGCACTACCGTGTGCGCGAGAAGAGCGAGCGGGACCGCTATCTCGACCCGGATGCCTGGGTGCGCGAGACGCCCGCCCGGCGGGGCTCGTGGTGGCCGGCCTGGGTTGGCTGGCTTGCCGAGCGGTCGGGCGTCCCCCTGCCCGCCCCGTCGCTCGGGGGAGCAAAGCTCGCGCCCCTGGCCGATGCACCCGGCACGTACGTGCTCGAGACGTAGAACCCGAGAGACAGCCGGCGCGTTGAGGACATGTCTGCCGCCACCAAAGGAGGTCCCGTCATGAAGCCGATCCGGACGTGGGTGCTCGTTGCCGACGCCGCCCGCGCGCGCGTGTTCGAGACCATGGGCAAAGGCACCGGCCTGACGGCGGTGCCGGATATGGCCCTCGACGCAGAGCTCGCCCCGAGCCACATGCTGGGCACCGATCGCCCTGGGCGCAGCTTCGAGTCGGTCGGCAGCGCACGGCACGCGATGGAGAGCCCGTCGGACCCGCACCGCGAGCAGAAGCGCCAGTTCGCTCGCCACGTCGCCCGCGCAATCGAGGAGCGGCAGGCCGCGAGCGGCTTCGACCGGATCGTGGTGGTGGCGCCGGCGGTCACCATGGGCGACTTGCGTGCCGCCCTGCCGGACAAGGTGAAGGCGGTCGTCGTCGCCGAGCTGGTCGCCGACCTGACGAAGACGCCGGTCAGCGAGCTGCCAGCCCATCTGGCGGCCCATGTCGAGCTGTAGCCGGCCGCGCTGAGCGAATCGCGGGCGTCGCTGCGCCCTAGGCGACGCCGCTTGTGCCGACATCGACGACCTGGCGCCGGCCCTGAAACGGCGTTGGCGCCATGAGCCGATCCGGCCTGCGACGGCGTGGCCTCATACCATCGACGGCGTCTCATCTTGCCAGAAGGGCCGACGCCCAACGGGCCAGCTTCAGTTCAGCAGGCTGGGCAGGCTTGGGGCGAGCCTTCTCCAAGGATCAAGAGAATATCGTCTGCCTCTGGCACGGCTATGAGCTCGACATCGCCATGCTTATGGCGATCTTGTGTCACACTGCCGGAAGGAACCCGTGAGTGGATTATGCGGAGACGGTCGGGAGTGGATCAAGAGGACGGTGCGCGGTAGGTTCCGCATCTGGCCTGGGCGGGCAACGGGGGCAACGCAGGCCGCTCTGTCGGGAGGGAAGAGATGAGGTGGGCGTGGTTGTGGGCATGGCTTGCGTGCGGGCTGGTCGCTTCCGGCGCCGCCGCATCGGGGCCGGTTAAGCTCAGGGCGACCCTGCCAGTGCCCGTAGCCGAGCCGTTCATGGGTGCTCCCCTCGCGGCCTTCAAGGAGCTCGTTGAGAAGCAGACCGACGGAAGCGTCACCGTCGAGATCTTCGACCGCGGCAGGCCGTACCCCGAAGAGACGGTGATCGAAGCGATCCGCTCTGGCCTGCTCGAGATGGGGGTCATCGGGCTCAACCAGTTCGCCAGGAGGTTCACGCCCGCAGCCCTCATGGAGCAGCCCTTCCTGTTCAATTTCGATGGCTTGGTGCGGGCGGCGACCAGCCCCGACAGCGAGATCAGGCAGCATCTCGACGAGGCCATTCTCAAGGCCATGGGTCTGCGCGTGCTGTGGTGGCAGACGATCGGCACCATGGCCGTCTACAGCATGGACGGCGATGTCAAAGACCCGATCCGCATCAGGGGCAAGCGGATCCGCATGTTCAGCGAGACGTCGGCGCGCTTTGTCCGGCAGTGTGGCGGCATACCCGTGAATGAGAGCGACGGCCAGGTTCAAGCCTCTCTCGCGAACGACAGGCTGGATATGGCCTTGATGACTGTGGCCGCCATTCGGTCCCGGGAGCTTTGGAAGGTGGCAACGGCGATAACGCGAACGGACCATGTCGCATTCGAGTTCCTGGTCGTGATCGCCGAGAAGGCCTGGCAGTCGCTCAGCGACGGGCAAAGGAGCATCCTCGCGCAGGCCGGGCGAAAGGTGGAGCGCGATGTCCGCGAGCGGGCATCTGCCATTGAGGCGTCGGCACTTGAGCTTGCGCGCAGCAAGGGCATGAAGGTCTACGATCTGTCGCCCAACGAGGTGACGGAATGGCGGGCATGCAGTGCGGGTCTCCTCGTCGACTACATGGAAAGGGGCGGAGAGGTCAGCCAGGCGCTGATGCGCGCCTACGGCAAGCTGCGCACGGACCCCTGCTGCAGCGCCGGCCCGCAAGGCGGCGACGAGACGAGGATGGGGACGCCGCGAGCGCCATGATCCGGGTCACTTGATGGGCGAGAAGCCGGTCGGCACGAGGATCTTGTTCTCCTGGTGCATCAGCGCGCCGAGCTCCTCGTTGCGTCTCAGAAATTCCGCCCAGTCGGGATCCTTCGCCATGGCAGTCCGACGGCGTGTCCGGTCCGCCAGATCCTCGAAGCCCCAGAGGTGCACCACCTGATTGAGGGTGCCGATCTCGGTCTGAAAGAAGCCGAGGAGATTTCCCAGATGCCGGAGCTGGACGGGCAGCCCATGGGCCTCGTAGAGCGCGAGCCACTTTCCAAGCTTCAGGGGGTGCATGGTGTAGGTACGATGATCGATGACCAATTGCGCCTCCTTGCAGTTTAGACGGCGACCTTCCGCCGTGGCTCGTGCCGCGCAGTCGAGTCCGGCGACAAGTCCGGCAACACGGGCACCACCAGCTCGGTTCGGCCGTCGATCAGGTGCATATGGCGCAGCTGTGCCGACAGGCGCAGCCGCTCGCCGGGGCGGCGCGCCAGCCCAGCCTCGCCGATGGCGTTGTAGACGCCGCCGGCGAGCGTGAAGGCGATGAGGCTGGTGGCGCCCATGGGCTCGACCACATCGACCACGCCCTCGAAGACCTGGCTGTCGTCTCCGGCAGGCCCTCCAGTGGACTCTGGCCGGTCGGTCAGGTGCTCCGGGCGGATGCCCAGCTCAACCTGCGTACCGATCAGCGAACCGTACGCGGCCGCCCGGTCCGCCGGCAACGTCAGCGCCTCGCCGCTGGGCAGCTTGGCCTTCAACACGCCGAGGTCGTCGAACAGTTGCGCCGGAATGAAGTTCATCTTCGGTGAGCCGATGAACCCCGCCACGAACTTGTTGACCGGCGCCTGGTAGACCGACATGGGATCGCCGACCTGCTCGATGTATCCGTCGCGCATGACGACGATGCGGTCCGCCAGCGTCATGGCCTCGATCTGATCGTGCGTGACGTAGACGATTGTGGTCTTCAAGCGGTGGTGGATCCGCTTCAGCTCGATCCGCATCTGCGCCCTAAGCGCGGCGTCGAGATTGCTCAACGGCTCGTCGAGCAGGAACGCCCTCGGCTCGCGGACGAGCGCCCGGCCCATGGCCACTCGCTGGCGCTGGCCGCCGGAAAGCTCACGCGGCTTGCGGTGCAGCAGCCCGTCGATGCCGAGCATCTCAGCCGCCCGTCGTACCAACCCTTCGCGCTCCGCCCTCGGTACGCCCTTCATCTTCAGGCTGAAGGCGAGATTGCCGCGCACGGTCATGTGCGGATAGAGCGCATAAGACTGGAACACCATGGCGATGTCGCGGTCCTTGGGCGCG
>JBIOVC010000511.1:0-3481 GCA_044867545.1 Hyphomicrobiaceae bacterium
CGGCTGCATGCGCGTCCGCAACCCGCTGCGGCTGGCCGAGATCGTGATGGGCCATTCCGACGGCTGGAGCCCGGATCGCGTCGCCCAGCAGATCAAGCGCGGACCGCAGAACAACAACGTCCAGCTCACGACGCACATCCCGGTGCATATCACCTACTTCACCGTGTCCACCGATGATGCCGGCAAGGCGCAGTACTTCCGCGACATCTACGGCCACGAGCGGCGCATCCAGATGGGCCTCGAGGGCAAGGCGCACCTGCTGCCGAAGAAGAAGGAGGACCTTGGGCCGGTCCGCGCCGACATCATCGCACGCAACGGCGGCTCGCAGCCTTTCAAGGGCGACATCGCCGACTGGATGCGTCGCGTCTTCAACAACTAGGCCGCCGCCCAGTGTGACGTTTGTTCGTGCGGCGCATTGCTGCCGCTCTCCCTAACCACCACGTCATCCCGGCGCAGGCCGGGACCCAGACCACTTGGAGACATCACGCCGACCTCACCAGGGTCGCGACGCAGCCTGTGTATCACCGTGACATAGGCCCCGACCTCCGTCGGGGTGACGGATCACGAGGCGCCCGGCCAACTTCTGCCCCAACTCGCGGTTATCATTCATCAACGGAGGGGATTGAACGCCGGCGCGCCGGAAAGACGCTGCCGGGGATCGGACGGGGGACGATAGTTTGCCGACGCGAACGCGCGTGCTTCTGGCCGCCGCCGGGGCAGCAGCCCTGCTCGCAGGCGCGGCATTGACGCGCGCCACCGCTGCCCCGCCCGATACGCGCACCATCTCCTTGCGCAACATCCACACCGACGAGACGCTCACCGTCGAATACATGCGTCGCGGCCGCCACGTCCCGGAAGCCATGAAGCAGATCAACTGGATCATGCGGGACTGGCGCAAGGACGAGACCACCAGAATGGACCCCGAGCTGATCGACCTCATCTGGGAGGTGCACAACGAGCTCGGTTCAAAGGAGGCGATCAACATCATCTCCGCCTTCCGCTCGCGCGCCACCAACGACATGCTGCGCAAGACGGTCGGCGGGCAAGCCGCCGAAAGCCGCCACATCTCCGGCCAGGCCGCCGACGTCCAGTTCCCCGACGTGCCTTTGAAGCAGCTCCGCTATTCGGCGCTCATCCGCGAGCGCGGCGGGGTCGGCTACTACCCGACGTCGGGCACTCCGTTCGTGCACATCGATACCGACCGTGTCCGCGCCTGGCCGCGGCTGCCGCGCCACGAGCTGGCCCTGCTGTTCCCCAGCGGACGCACGCAGCATGTGCCGACCGACGGCGAGCCGATCACGCCGGAGGACGTCAAGAAAGCCCGGCAGAGCTACGCCGGGCTGGCCCAGGAGATGGCCGAGTACCACGCGCTCCGCCAGCGCCCGCACGAAACGACCCTGGTTGCATCAGCCGGCGCACCACGCCCGCAACCCGCCGCACGGGCCCCACAGGCATCCTCCGTCGCCATGCTCGCACCGCCACCGCCTAAGCTCGTCAGCGAGCCGCGCCCCGCCGATCGACCGAGCGCCAGCGACCGCCGCGAGCTTGCCGCGCTCGCGACCATGGCGAGCATGCCGCAGCTTGTCTCCGGCCCGACCCCGGCTGTGCGGCCGAGGCCGGTTGCCACCACAGCGCCGCCGCCGGGCACCCCGATCGCAGAGCCCACCCTGCAGCTCGCGTCGTTGGGAGGAGATTCGGTGCAGCCCGGAGCGTCGCCCGCCGCCGAGCCGCGCATCCAGGGCCGCTTCGACTGGGGCTCGGCCTGGCTGCAGGCTCCGGCCTACGACGAGGAGCACCCCGATGAGGACTCTTACCGGCCGTTCCCGATCACGCCGTTCCTGACCGATACCGCCTCACCCGACAACCGGTCGTTCACCGCCGGTACGGCGCCGCCGGAGCCGCTGTCCCGGATTGCCAACCTGCTGTGGGATGGGCAGTTCGACGGCGAGGCGGCAGCACTCGCCGCAGTGCGGACGGTGACGACCGCCGCCCGTTAGGATTGATACGGATCGCCTATTCGGCCGCCATCATCGGCTCGGGCGGCGCTTCCCCGTCCAGCATGCCGAGCGCGTGCATGTAGACCTCGAGCAGCGCCTCCTCCTCCTGCCGGTCGGCTTTGCTCTTCTTCCGCAGCCGGATGATCTGGCGCAGCGCCTTGATGTCGAAACCCAGCGCCTTGGCTTCGGCGAACTTGTCGCGGATGTCCTCGGCGAGCGCCTTCTTGTCCTCCTCGAGCCGCTCGATCTGCTCGACGAACTGGCGCAGCTGCTTCTGCGCCGAGGCTTGAAGCGTAGTCATCGGGTTGTGCCCCCAACTGATGATGATGCTGCCACCCTGCGCCGCCGATTCCCTCCGGCAGCGCAGGCAAAGTCGTGCCTTCCGGCACCCCTTGCCTAGCTAGCTCCGGCCGCCATCCCCCGCAACGGCAGGGGACCGGTTATCCCCGCAACTCACGGGCCGCGCGGCCGTTTCGGGCGGCATCGAGCAGCGCGATAAGCCCTTTCAGGAGCTCGATCGGCGCAGGCGGGCAGCCCGGAACGTGCAGGTCGACCGGGATCACCGACGACACCGGCCCGACGCAGGCATAGCTGCCCGCGAACACACCGCAGTTGCCGGCGCAGTCACCGGCGGCGATGACCCACTTCGGGTCCGGCGTCGCCCGGTAGGTGCGCTCGAGCGCCTCCCGCATGTTCCAGGTGACGGGGCCGGTGACGAGCAGCACGTCGGCATGACGTGGCGATGCGACGAACCTGAGCCCGAACCGCTCGATGTCGTAGACCGGATTGTTGAGCGCGTGGATCTCGAGCTCGCAGCCATTGCAGGAGCCGGCATCGACCTCGCGGATGGAGAGCGACCTCCCGAGCGCCTGCCGCGCGCGCGCGCCGAGCGCGCGGCCGACCTCCTCGATCATGTCCCTCTCGGGGCGCGGCGCCTTGATGACCGCCCGTCCCCTGATCAGCGCATTGAGAAGCAGCGAGCGCATCGGCGAGACTCAGATGTCGTGCCCCGAGTAGGAGCAGTTGAAGGACTTGTTGCAGAGAGGGAAGTCGGCAACGATGTTGCCCTCGATCGCCGCCTCGAGCAGCGGCCATTGGAACCAGGAGGCATCGCGCGCGTGCATGTGCGCGACCCTCCCCTCGGCATCGAGCCGTACCGAGAGAAGCACGTCGCCGCGGAACGCCTCGATGAGCGCCGCACCTTCGCCGGCCACCGCCGTCGGCGACCCGGACCGGACGGAGCCCGGCTCCAGCCGCTCGATGAGCTGGCGGATCATCGAGATGCTCTCGCCGGCCTCCTCGATCCTGATCCAGACCCGTGCATCGACGTCGCCGGCCTCGCGCGTCGGCACCTTGAAGACCAGCCTGTCATAGGGCGCGTAAGGGAACACGGCCCGCGCATCGAACGCGCGCCCGCTCGCCCTGCCGACGTAGCCGCCGGCCGCGAACTGCCAGACGAGCTCTTGGCTCACCCGTCCGGTGCT
>JBIOVC010000512.1:0-3960 GCA_044867545.1 Hyphomicrobiaceae bacterium
GCGTCGTCCTTGTACGACGTGGTCGGTCTATGCTGAGCCCGCACCTCTGGCGGCGAAGTGATCTGGGTCCCGGGCTTCGCCGGGATGACGTTGAGGGCGGCGCGAAACGCAGATTCCGGCCAAGCCCCATTTCCCTCCCGCCTGTACCCGCCTCGCTCTGGTAACGATCCCTTAACCTCCTCATAATCGGAATGATTCGTCCGCCGCTCGTTGCAGCAACAATGCCGCAACGCGAGGTGCCGCGTCGTCGGCGGCGGACGACAAGACCAAGGATGGAATGCAGGCGGCCACTAAGCAGCACAGAGTGGGCAGCGCTAGCCGGGAGCTTCTGGCACTCCTGGCGGCAAGCATTGCCGTCGCCTGCGTCCTGACCGCGAGCCTGCTCTCCGGCGGCCGCGGCGGCGAGATCGCCGGGATGATCGGCGTCCGCCAGCTTCTCGTCTCGGCGGTGCTCGTCGGCGCGGCGGCGATAGCGGGCCTGATGGTCTGGGCGATCATCGGCGCCGCGCGCCGGGTCATGCGGCGCGCCCAGGCCGAGACCGCGCGCCTGCGCCGCAGGCTGCTGATTGCGGATGCCATCATCAAGTCCGAGCCGCAGGTTCTGGTGTCGTGGGAGCCGGGCCGCGGGCTCGAGCTCATCAACCACAGCCTCAACACCGTACCGGGACTGCCCGAGTCCCAGCGCGAGCTTTTGCGTTTCGGCACCTGGCTCGATCCGGCGGCTGCCGCCGAGTTGAAGTCGGCCCTCGACACGCTGTTCACCACCGGCCGCGGCTTCAACCTGCTCTTGAAGACGGCGGCCGGCGGACACCTCGAGGCCTACGGCCGCGCCGCCGGCTCGCGCGCCATCCTCCGCCTGCGCGACGTCGCCGCCTATAAGCGCGACCTCGTCAAGGTCCTCGACCAGCACCGCCAGCTCACCCGCGACATCCGCTCGAGCCGCGCGCTGCTCGACGCGCTGCCGCTTCCCGTCTGGCTGAAGGGCAGCGACGGCCGGATCGAATGGGCAAACAAGGCCTACATCAGGTCGGTCGAGGCTGCCGATCTCGCCGAGGTCAAGGAGCGCCAGCACGAGCTGCTCGAATCGCGCCAGCGGGCGATGGTCGCCCGCACCCTGAGCAGGGGCGAGAGCTTTGCCAAGCGCCTGCACTTGATCGTCAACGGCGAGCGCAAGGCGCATGAGGTGATCGTGATCCCCGTCGACAGCTCCATCGCCGCGGCAGCGATCGACGTGGCGGCGCTCGAGATCGCGCAGGGCGAGCTCAACCGCCAGATCACCGCCTACGACCGCACGCTCGATCGCGTCACCACCGCAGTAGCAATCTTCAACCGCGAGCACCGCATCACGTTTTACAACGAGGCCTATCGCAAGCTCTGGCAGCTCGATGCCGCCTGGCTCGATAAGCGGCCGAAGGACGGCGAGATCCTCGATCGGTTGCACGAGCTCTCGCGCCTGCCGCCGATGGCCGACTACCGCCGCTGGAAGACGGCGGTGCTCGCCAATTACACGAGCGGCACCGTCTACGACGACTGGTGGCAGCTTCCCGACGGCCGGATGCTGCACGTCATGGCGGAGCAGCGTCACGACGGCGGCGTCACCTACCTCTACGACGACGCCACCGAGCGGCTGGCACTGGAGAGCAGCTACAACGCGCTGATCAGCGTGCAGCGGGAGACCCTCGACAGCCTGAAGGAAGGCGTCGCCGTGTTCGCTACCGACGGACGGCTCAAGCTGTTCAACTCCGCGTTCGCCGCCATCTGGCGGCTGTCGCGCGAGATGCTGCGCACCAATCCGCACATCGACGAGCTCATCGCTCAAGCCCGCGTGCTGCACGATGACGACCGCACCTGGCTCCGCCTGAGCCGCGCCGTCACCGCCATCTCGGACGAGCGCGAGCCGGACGAGGGCCAGATGGTGCGGCCGGATATGAGCGTCATCGACTTCGCGATCGCGCCGCTGCCCGACGGCGCGACCCTCGTCACCTTCGCCGACGTCACGGCTTCGAAGCAGTACGAGCGCGCACTGCTCGAGCGCAACGAGGCACTGATCGCGGCCGACCGGCTGAAGAGCCAGTTCATCAGCCACGTGTCATATGAGTTACGCACCCCGCTCACAAACATCATCGGCTTCAGCGAGCTGCTTGGGAGCCCGCGCACCGGCCCGCTCAACAATAAGCAGCGCGAGTACCTGGCCGACATCTCCGGGTCATCGACCACGCTCTTGTCGATCATCGACGATATCCTCGACCTCGCCACCATCGAGGCGGGCGCCTTGGAGCTGAAGCTCGCACCGGTCAAAGTCTCGAGCGTGATCGAGGATGCGATCCTCGGCGTGCGTGAGCGGGCAATGCGCGCGCGCCTGACGCTCGACATCGCCTCCAGCCAGGATGACATAGAGTTCATCGCGGACGAATCGCGTGTCCGTCAGGTGCTCTATAACCTGCTCTCCAACGCCATCGGGTTCTCCAAGCCCGGCGGCACCGTGCGCCTGTCCTACTGGCGCGAGGACGGCATGGTGACCTTCGCCGTCGAGGACGAGGGCGTCGGCATTCCGAAGGAGCAGCAGCCGCGCGTGTTCGAGCGGTTCGAAAGCCGCAGCCAGGGCTCGCGTCACCGCGGCGCCGGCCTCGGCCTGTCGATCGTCAAGAGCCTGGTCGAGGCCCACGGCGGCGACATGAGCCTCGACTCCGAGCCCGGCCGCGGCACCCGTGTCACCGTCCGCTTCCCCGAAACGGGACGGGCTGAGGCCCGTCTCCCGGCAACCGCTGAGCGGGCTTGACGCGCCGCTGTCCGGCCTGTTGGGTGAGCGCCCCATGACTGCGACGACCTTCACTGCCCGGCTGGATGAGCGCGCGATCCCGCCACTGGCCGGCCTTCTCGCATTCAGTCTCGGACCCGGCGATGTGGTGGCGCTGCGCGGCGATCTCGGCGCCGGCAAGACGACGTTCGCGCGTGCCTTGATCCGCGCTGCACTCGGCGACGACAAGGCCGAGGTGCCGAGTCCGACTTTCGCGCTGGCCGAGGCCTACGAGACGCCGAAGGGCCGCATCACCCATTTCGATCTCTACCGCCTGTCGCGGCCCGACGAGACCCGCGAGATGGGCTTCGACGAGGCGCTCGCCGGCGGCGCGGTGCTCATCGAATGGCCGGAGCGCGCGGCGGGCTTGCTGCCGGCCGACCGGCTCGAGATCGAGTTCACGGAGGCTGACAGCGGCGCACGGCGCGAGCTGACCTTCACCGGGCACGGGAGCTGGGCTCTGCGCCTCGACCGGCTCGCCGCCGGGCGCGATTTCATCGAGCGGTCCGGCTGGCAGGCGGCGACCGTCCGGCATCTGAAGGGAGACGCCTCGACCCGGCGCTACGCGCGGCTCACGCTCCCTGGCTGCACCGCCCTGCTGATGGATGCGCCGCGCCAGCCGGACGGGCCCCCGATCCGCGACGGCCGGCCATACAGCCGCATCGCGCATCTGGCTGAGGATGTCGTTCCCTACGTTGCAATCGGCGCCGGCCTGCGCGGTCTCGGTCTCTCGGCGCCGCGCATCCATGCGCAGGATCTCAAGCGCGGCCTGCTGCTGATCGAGGACCTGGGCGACCGCGTCTTCGGCGACGAGGTCAAGCGCGGCGCCAGCCAATACGACCTGTGGTGCGCGGCAGTCGATGCGCTTCTAGCGCTCCGCCGCACGCCGCTGCCCCGCGTTCTCCCGGTCGGCGACGGCACATCCTATGCGCTCCCCGCATTCGATCGGGAAGCGCTCGCCATCGAGACCGAGCTGCTCGTCGACTGGTATCTGCCGGCCTTCACCGGCGCGCCGGCGAGCGAGGTTCAGCGCGCAGAGTTCGGCGCCCGATGGAGCGAGGTGTTCGACCGGCTGCTGCGGCTTCCTCAGATGCCGGTGCTGCGCGACTACCACTCGCCGAACCTGATCTGGATCCCGGAGCGCGAGGGCGTGGCCCGCGTCG
>JBIOVC010000513.1:0-3817 GCA_044867545.1 Hyphomicrobiaceae bacterium
GGGCCCATGCCCTGCTGGGCTGGGCCCAATGGTGGGCTGCACACTGCTACTGGTATCCGGATACGCGCGAAGGCTACGCACGAGCAGCGGCGCGTGCTCAGCAAGCGCTATCATACGACCCGAGCGATCCTTGGGCGCGCATGGTGACCGGCCTCAGCCTCAGCAGCGCGGGACAGCACGAAAGGGCACTCGTGGAGCTCACGACCGCGCTCAGTCTCAATCCAAGCTTTGCCCTCGGCCATATGGTCTACGGCTGGGCGCTGCTGCGCGCGGGCTCCTTCGAGGAAGCGATTGCCGAGACTGGCAGGGCGCTTCGCATGAGCCCGCTCGACAGCTTCTCGGGCTTTTACGCGGCCATTCATGGTCTCGCGCTGCTGGGGGTCCGGCGCTTCAACGAGGCGCTTCCGTTCTTGCGCGCTGCCGTCGCGGCGTTCACGGAGTACCCCGGCCACCTGAATACCCTGATCAGCTGCTGCGGCCATCTCGGCCTCGTCGATGAGGCACAGGAGTTCATTGCGCGCCGCAACCGGGTGGGGCCACCGCTGCGCCTCAACGTGCTTCGCCAGAACCTCGGCAAGTTCGCTCATTGCGATGTCTTCGTCGAAGGGCTGAAGAAGGCCGGCGTGCCTGAATAGCGCACCTCCAAGCAACCCTCTCCAGTCCCGGCTGCAATGCCGGAGAGCCATAAGCTGGCGTTCAGCATCCATTGACCGATCGCAAGGCGACGTCGGGACACCGGCGGCATGCGAGTGGCATCCATGCGCGCCGATCGCGTGCGACCTCGAGGATCGCCACATTGTCCACCGCTGCACACCCACCGATCTACGGCCACGTCGCCCCGGGCTTCGAGCCCGTGCGCGCCGCCTTCATCGAGAACTTCGCCAAGCGCGAGGAGCTCGGCGCAGCGTGTTGCGTCTACCGCCACGGCGAGAAGGTCGTCGACCTCTGGGGCGGCGTCCGCAACCGGGCAACCGGCGAGCCCTGGGAGAAGGACACCATGGTCCTGGTCCACTCGACGACCAAGGGTCTGTCGGCGATGACGCTCGCACTCGCGCACTCGCGCGGGTTGCTCGACTATGAGGCGCGCGTCGCCGCCTACTGGCCTGAGTTCGCTGAGGCCGGCAAGGAGAGCATCACCGTCCGGCAGCTCCTGGCGCATCAGGCGGGACTGCACGTGTTCGACGAGCCGGTCGACCGCGCCGTCGTTGCCAACCTCGACCGCCTAGCCGGCATCATGGCGCGCCAGAAGCCGGTCTGGGAGCCGGGCACGCGGCAGGCCTATCACGCCATCAGCCTCGGCTTCTACCAGGGCGAGCTGATTCGCCGCGTCGATCCCAGGCACCGCACGCTGGGGCGCTTCTTCCAGGACGAGATCGCCACGCCGCTCGGACTCGATGCCTATATCCGCGTGCCGTCATCGCTTCCGAACTCGCGGCTGGCCACGCTCGAGTCACCCGGATTGCTGGCGCGGCTCCTGGGCTTCCCGATCAGACTGCAACTCGACATCTTGAACCCCCGCTCGCACGCCTACCGCTCGCTTGTGGCCAATCCCGGCACGGGGCTTTCATATGACACGAAGCGCATCTGCGCGCGTGAGCTCGAGGTTCCCTCCGGCGGAGCCGTCGGCACCGCCCGTGCCATCGCCCGCGCCTATGGCGTGTTCGCCTCGGGCGGAAAGGAGCTGGGGCTGAGCCCCGAGACGCTCCGGTTGCTGATGGCGGCCGCGACGCCGTCCGCCAACGGCTTCTACGACGAGTGCTTGCGGGGCGAGGCGCGGTTCTCGTTGGGCTTCATGAAGCCCTCCCCGCAATGGCGATTCGGGCACGCCGGTGCGTTCGGTGCCCCGGGCGCCGGCGGGTCGCTCGGCTACGCCGATCCGGAAGCCGGCATCGGCTACGCCTATGTCACCAACCGCATGGGGACCGCACTCACCGGCGATCCGCGCGACATGGCGCTGCGCGAGGCGCTTGCCTCGATCACAGGGTGACGCGAGGCCTAAGCTCCGGCCTCCGCACACTCCGGCGCAATGCGTGCGTCGGCGATCGCCTTGACGAGGCGATCCGTATTCTCGGCTGCGTCCGCCGAGGCGCCCTCGAACGTGATGTAGTCGATCTCTACCCCTGCCTCGAGCGCGTCCAGCCGCAGCCGGAAGTGGACTGCGACTCTCATGTGGTGGAACTCCATGTCGAGCATGATCGACGGCGTCCCGCCCCACTTGAGATCGATGTCGCCGGAGCGGCCGAAGCGGACGGTCCCTGGCTTGAAGAACAGCTCCGTCGACGAGCTGACCAGGCTGCCGACGTTGGCGAATTGACCGGTGCGGATGAACGCAATGAAATCGGTCGCATCGACGAGCCGGAGCTCCGAGGCGACCTCGCGCATGCCCTCCGCCAGCGCCCTCTCGCGCTCGAGCGTGGTGTTGCTCCCCGGTTTCAGCATCTAAAGAGCCCTCTATGCCCCTTGTGTCCTTATCGCGAGACTCGACTTTTCCTTTCCGCGCATGAAAAGGAAGAAGATGATCTGCGCGACCGCCTTGTAGAATTCAGGCGGTATCAGCCGGTCGACCTCGACGGCATCATAGAGCGAGCGGGCCAGCGCCTTGTCCTCGATCACCGGGATGCCGTGCGACTCCGCCACCTGCCGGATCTTGAGCGCAATCAGGTCCTTGCCCTTCGCCACGACCAGCGGCGCGCCGCCCTCCTCGCGCATGTAGCGCAGCGCCACCGCGTAGTGTGTCGGGTTGGCGATGACGAGCGTCGCTCGCGGCACGGCTGCGATCATCCGCTTGCGCAGCCGGTCGCGGGCGAGCGAGCGCATCCGCGCTTTGACGATTGGATCGCCGTCCGACTGCTTGAGCTCGTCCTTGATCTCCTGCCGTGTCATCCTGAGGTTGCGCTGCCACGACACCCGCGACCACACGAGATCCGCTGCGACCAGCACTATGGTGGCAACGACCACGCCGGCGACGAGCTGCGTCGCGGTGATGAGGACCAGCTCGGGCAGCGCCGACGGCTCCATGAACATCGCGTTCAGCACGTCGTACTGGGCTGACCTGAGCAGCAGCACGCCGACGACCGTGATCACCGCAAACTTGAACACGGCCCTCAGAAACTCGACCTGCCCGTGCACGCCGAAGACGCGCTTCCAGCCTTTCGACAGCGATATCCGCGACGGGTCCGGCTTGATGCGGTGGAACACGATGCTCGGCGAGTTCTGCAGGACGGATGCGGCGATGCCGGCAACCGACAGCACCAGCAGCACCGGCGCGAGCAGGCGCGCCGATTCGAGACCGACGATCTGAAACAGCTCGACCGCATCACTGCCGTTCTCCAGCGCCCATCCGCCCGGATTGTCGATGAAATGCGAAAGCGACAGCTTGAGCTGCGCGACCCCATCCGCAAAGAAAAGGCTGGCCACCACCAGCATGCCGAGCAGCGAGGCGAACGTCGAAGCTTCCCTGGAGACCGGAACGTTGCCCTTCTCGATAGCGTCCCGGATGCGCTTCTCTGTCGCTTCCTCTGTTCGGCTCTCCTTGTCGTTGGGTTCGGACATTCTGAAAACGGCCCGCTCAGCCTTCACCCGTGCCGGTGCCCGCGCCCGCAGCCGGCTCGGCGTCGCGACTCGCGAGATCGATCTCACCCTTGGCCGCCATCTTGAGCACGATGTCGACGATCGCGCGCCGGGCCTCCGCCATCTCGCGGGGCGAGGCCGCGCTGCCGCCCTGCAGCTCCGCCTCGACCATGCGCTTGGAGCGCGAGGCGAGCGACGACAGGATGATCCCCTGAAACTCCGCGTCCGTGCCTCTGAGCGCCAGCAC
>JBIOVC010000514.1:0-2370 GCA_044867545.1 Hyphomicrobiaceae bacterium
TCGCTGTCGGTCTCGAAGACCTCGAGATACCGGACTCCGGCTTTGCGGAGCGCCTCTCTCTTGACCGCATCCCTCGTTGCCGCGTCGCCCTGGTAGTGCCCGCTGCCCTGGAACTCGACAGCGAGAAGTGGCCATCCGCCCCGATCAACAACAAGAATGTCGACGCGTTTGCTGTTGACTGCACTGAATGCGCTCGGACTCGGCGTCTTGAGAACCTCGCCAAGGTTCGTCTGCGCGAAGACGCGGTGACCCCGGCGCTCCGCCGCGAGGTCCTCCTCGATGATCCTGAAGACACGATATTCCAGCCGGCTGAGCAGCCGCTGCTTCTCGAAGGGCGCCAGCCTCACGGAGTCCAGCTGCTGCCTGGCATCGGTGGGATCGCGTCGCCGAAGCCTGGGGACACGGGACAGCCGATAGGGCGTCCAGCGTCGCCGATACCGCCGGCGATCTCTGTGACCAGCCATGAAGACCAGGAGCGCGACCACTGCAAGCGCTATCACCAGGGCTACGACTTCGCGGAAATTTCCCAAATCCGATCCCGGCATTGCGCGTATGACCCACTCGTCCGAATGCTTCTGCACGGACAGACCGGTGCAACCGCGTCAGGCTATTTGTAGCCTCCTAAGAAATTGTTGGGAGATGCTCATAGCAAACAGCTTGCTAACGGCTGAACCGGATCAACGCGAATGAGCAATGGGCCCCGAGACGCCGCGGCGCCAAATGGGCCGGCCGACTGGCCACTACTTCCTCGCGCCCTTATCATCCTTGCTCGTCCGCGGGTCGGCAGCAGGGGCCGAGGGGCAATGCGCCTTGCGGAAATCGGCCCAGGTCGTCTTCTTGAGATCACCGGCGTTGGTCGCCGTTACGAACTGATCCTGGCATTCCTTAACGGTGAGCTCTCTCGCGTGCAGCGCGCCGGGTATGGCAATCGCGGCTGCAGCGATCGTTGCGATCGTCGTGGCGTTCATTGTGTCTTCTCTCCTGACCCGACCCATGCGGACAGATTGACAGAAGCGGCTCGGTATAACACCCGGTGCGAACCCCGAAGACGGCCGGGAGAATACCGGAGAGCGCCGAAGCCGGCCGGATTCAGGGGGTCCCGCCGTCCGTGCGCCGCTCCTCGAAGAACCGCCTCAGGAGCGCCGCGGACTCCGCCTCGCCGATGCCGGGATAGATCTCGGGCGCGTGGTGACAGGTCGCGTGGCTGAAGACGCGGGCGCCGTGCTCGACGCCGCCGCCCTTGGGATCGGCGGCGCCGTAGTAGAGCCGGCGGATGCGCGCAAACGAGATCGCGGCAGCGCACATGGCGCAGGGCTCGAGCGTGACGTAGAGGTCGAAGCCCGGGATGCGCTCGGCGCCGGCGGCGCGGCAGGCCTTGCGAATTGCCAGCACCTCGGCGTGCGCGGTCGGGTCGGAGAGTTCGCGCGTCCGATTGCCGGCGCGCACGACAATCTCGCCGCCAGGGGCGACGATCACCGCGCCGATCGGCACCTCGTCGCGCGATTCGGCAGCCCGCGCCTCGGCAAGCGCCTCATCCATGTAGCTTGCCGCACCGGCCGGTGCCATGTATGCCTCGCCAATCCCTGGACCGCTCACATCACATGCGCAAAACATCGCCGGGTCAACGGCCCGCATCGCGCGGGCCCAAGCCGACGGGCAGCGAAGGACGGCCGCTCGCCACCATGCGCATCGCCAAGGCGATGGCGCGCGCGGGGCTCTGCTCGCGGCGCGAGGCGGAGCGCTGGATCGCCGACGGGCGGGTGGCGGTCAACGGCCGGCTGCTCACCACGCCAGCGCACGACGTCGGCCCCAAAGATCGCGTCACCGTCGACGGCCAGCCGCTGCCCGAGGCCGAGCCGGTCCGGCTCTGGCGCTATTACAAGCCGCGCGGGCTCGTCACCACGCATCGCGATCCGCAGGGCCGGCCGACGGTGTTCGACAACCTGCCGGCCGGGCTGCCGCGGGTGATCTCGGTCGGGCGGCTCGATTTCAACACCGAGGGGCTGCTGCTGCTCACCACGGACGGCGCGCTCGCGCGGCACCTCGAGCTGCCGGCCACCGGCTGGCTCCGTCGCTACCGGGTGCGTGCACGGGGCCGGGTCACACAGGAACAGCTCGACCGATTGAAGAACGGGATCACGGTCGAAGGGATGAGCTACGGGCCGATCGAGGCTAGCCTCGACAGCGAGAAGGGCGCCAACATCTGGCTGACGCTCGGCCTGCGCGAAGGCAAGAACCGCGAGGTGCGCAAGGTCTTGAGCACGCTCGGGCTCGAGGTCGGCCGGCTGATCCGGGTCTCGTTCGGGCCATTCCAGCTGCTCGAGCTAGAACCCGGCAAGGCGGAGCCGGTCAGGCGCCGCGTGCTGATCG
>JBIOVC010000515.1:0-2337 GCA_044867545.1 Hyphomicrobiaceae bacterium
CAAGGCGACCTGCACGCCACAGAACTTCGACGAACTCGACAGTCCAGTGTGGATATTGCGGGCACCACTGCAATGCGGCCGCCCGTACGTCCGTCGGTCGTGTCTGTCAAGTGGTGGAAAAGCGTGAGCGCGTCATGAACCGGCTCTGAGAAATTGCGTTACGCTGCCTTCTCGACGCGTTCCATCTCCTCCCAGCCGTCGATTTTCCGTAGCTTCACGTGACCGCTGCGCAGCAAACCAAAGAGCAGCAGGAGGACGGCCTCTTGTCCTGGCAGACTCGCTTGCGTTTTGGTGCGGCGTCGAAACTCGCCGTTGATCCGCTCGAGGGCATTGGTCGTCCGCAGCGCCTTCCACTGCGTCTTCGGAAAGCGCATAAAGGTGAAGAGATCGTCGCCCGCTTCCTCGAGACACTCGACCACAGCCGGACATCGCAGCCGCCACTTCTTCGTGAATCGGGCGCGCGCCTGATCGACGAGGGTTCGGCTGTCGGCGTAGATCATCCGTCGGTACTCTTCGGCGAGCTCCTCGCGCAGGCGCACCGGCGCCTTGGCCTCGAGATTCCGGAGCTTGTGCGCGGTGCAGCGCTGAATCGCCAGCGTCGGCCATTGCTCGCGCAAGGCTGCCGCCAAGCCGGCACTGCCGTCAATGATGGCGAGCCGCGGCCGACCGACCTGGCGCTCCGCCAAGCTGCGAATGACATCGCGCCACGCGGCCGTGCTTTCATCGCCGGCCAAGCGGACGTCGAGCACCACGCGCGCGCCATCGGCCCGCACACCCAGCGTGACCAGCACCGGCACCCGGACGCGCCGCTTGCCGATGCGGACCTTCGGGTACCAGCCGTCCATCAGCAGATACTGAATCTGGTCTTCGGCGAGATCGCGGCGCCGCCACGTCTCGAAATCGTCCGCGAGCCGGCCCACGAGGCGCGAGACCGCGTCCTTCGACAGCGGCCCCCCACGCAGCAGGGGCGCCAGCGCACCTTTAATGCGCCGCGTATTCGTCCCGCTCAGATAAACGCCCAGGATCGCTTCATCCACACGCTCGCTGCGGCGTTGATACCGCGGCACCAACTCGCTCCGCCATTCGGCGGTCGCGCCCGCCGCGGTCCTCACACGCGCGCGCGGCATGGCGAAGGTGGTCGGCCCCAGACTGGTCGTCAACGTCCGCTCGCGGGTGCCGTGCCGGTAGCCCTGGCGCGCTGGACCGACGCGCGCCGATGCCGCCGCCCCCAGCGCCGCTTCCAATTCTTCTTCGACAATCGCATCGATCAGCCCCCGAGCCCGTCGCCGAATGAGCGTTTCCAGGGTCGTCGCCTCTTCTGCACAGACGGCTTCTTCGCTCGAGACCTTCCTGCTATCCTTCGCCATAGCGTCATCCTCCGGCACCCGCCGCCAAGCGGGCGCAGCTGCTGAATCAACTGCGCCGGATGATGACGCGCTTTCTACTTTTCCACCAGAGTCAAGACACTACCGGTGGATGGCGCTGGGACTCACTGCGCTCAAAGTGACTGCCCTTGTCGCCTTCACGGCCATCGTGGGCACACGAGTGATACCACGAGTACTGGACTACGTTGCGGACACACGCTCACGGGAGCTGTTCACGTTGACGGTGCTGGTGATCGCGCTCGGCATCGCGGTCGGCTCGGCGTTGATCTTCAGCGTCTCAATGGCCTTGGGTGCGTTTCTCGCCGGCATGGTCGTCGGGCGTTCCGACTATAGCCTGCGCGCGGCGTCTGAGGCATTGCCCATGCGAGATGCCTTCGCCGTGTTGTTTTTTGTCTCCGTCGGCATGCTCCTAGACCCCGGCGCGTTGATCGCGTCTCCTGGTCTCGTGATCGGTGCGCTGGGCGTGGTGCTGGTCGGCAAGCCGGTCGTTGCTCTCGTTTTGGTCTGGGCGATGAAATATCCGTTCAGGGCGGCGCTGACGGTCGGCATTGCGCTGGCGCAGATAGGAGAGTTCTCGTTCATTCTCGCCACAATTGGACGAGAACTCGGCGTGCTCACGACCGAGGCGACGAACGCGCTCGTGGCAACGTCAATCGCGTCAATCGTACTGAACCCTCTTGCCTACCGGACGATTCGGCCCATTGAAAGCTGGCTACGTGAGCGCCCGCGTTTATGGGCACTCTTGAATCGTGAATCGGCGATCCCTGCTGACATGAAAGCCCCCGGCACATTGCGCTGGGCCGATCCAGCGCACCGGGCCGTGGTGGTTGGATTTGGCCCAACTGGCCGGACGGTGGTGCGGTTGCTCCGTGACAACGGTATCGCACCGACGGTGATTGAGTTGAACATGGACGCGGTCCGCGCCTTGCGGGAGGACGGGATCGATGCGATC
>JBIOVC010000516.1:0-11377 GCA_044867545.1 Hyphomicrobiaceae bacterium
TCGACGCTGGCGACGCTGATCCTCGGCTCGGTGCCGTTGGAGGCGAAGGCCTATCTGGTGCCCCGGTACAGCAGCCAGGTTGTCAAGAAGTAGGAGCGGTTTCCCGGTCGTGGGGGTGTGGAAAACTCGACACACCCCCGATTTTTTTTTACCCCGTGTTCCTGCAGGCACAATTTCGCCGGCTCATCATGCTCTCTTTGCCGGCTGCGCTTTACGATATCGTACAACATGCTGATAATATGGGATATTTCCTATGTGCCTGGAACTTATGTCGATTTTCGACATATCCCCCGATCAGGCTCCCGACGATCCCACCCAGCACACGTGTTAGACGGTTTTTAGACAGTCATACAACTTTGGGAATTCTTTTGAATGAATTACAATGTAGGGTAGGTAGACCCCAGGTGATGGGTGTTGCCAACTTGCAAGTAACCTGTGCCGGCTTTGTCTGATTAATTTTTGCGAACTGCCAGACTCCCCGACACAAGGTTGCTTCTGGGTGGGGTGCGGCGCGCCGCACCCATGGGTGGGTAAGTCAGGGAGCTTCAACAATGTTGTCTCTTGTCAAAACGATGTTGTCTCTTGCGGGGGGCATTGCCATCAGCCTCTGGAAGGACAGGCGCGGGGCGTCCCTGCTCGAATATTCGCTGCTGATCGGCATCATTGCCGCGATCACCGTGGGCCTCATTACGGCGGTTGCGGGCTTTGTGACGACGCGCTGGTCCAGCTTGTGCACGGCGTTGGGCGTCACCTGCCCGAGCTAGCGCACGTACCTTGTGCTGGGATGCGCCCTCCGCGGGATCGGTGGAGTTGGGTTGTTTGCAATATTGATGGTGCGGGGCCCTCATGAAGTTGCGTAACGCCTACCGAATCTTGGCGGCGGCCATATGTGCCGCCGCAGCGACTTACTTGACGGTCGCGTCCCTCGCGCCGCGAACTCCGCAGCCTGGGCCACCAGTGCCGATGCCCGATGTGGCGCGAAGCTCCGCGCCCGGCCTCGACACCAAGACCGTGATCGTCGCGGCCAGACCCCTGGACTTCGGCGCGGCATTGACGGCCGATGTCCTGACCGAGGTGCAATGGCCGTCGGCGTCGGTGCCGCCCGGCGCCTTCAGTGCCCGCGAGGCGCTGCTGGGCCCCGGCGGCCAGCGCACGGTGCTGACGGCCATCTACCAGAACGAGCCGATCCTCGCCTCCAAGATCACCGGGCCAGGACAGCGCGGCTCGCTGTCTGCGGTGATCGAGGACGGCAAGGTGGCGGTGGGGATCCGCGTCGACGACGTGCTCGGCGTCGCCGGCTTCGTGCAGCCGGGCGACAGGGTGAACGTTCTCCTGACGCGCAATGAGCGCACGGCAACCCCGTCCGGCAAAGCGGCGACGGCCGTGGCCTACAGCGAGGTGCTTCAGCACAACGTGCGGGTGCTGGCCGTGGACCAGGTCGCCGAGCGCGCCGGCCAGGCCAAGCCCGCCAAGGTCGTGACCATCGAGGTCACACCGAAAGGAGCGGCCGAGGTTTCGCTCGGCATGGAGATCGGCCGGCTGTCGCTGGCGTTGCTGCGCGCCGGCTCGCCCGGAAACCCGGACTACCGCCGCATCGACGTGGACGACTTGGGCAAGCCCAAGCCTAGCATCGCGAACCCCCCGGCGCAGAAGCCCGACTCCGATGCCACGCTGGTCACGGTGACGAGGGGAACGGAACGCAGCGTCTACGAGATCACCGACGCCGGCAGGCGCGAGATCAAGCTGTCCAGCAAGTCTGCGCCGCAACCGTCTGCGCCGCCGCAGCCGGAGTGAAGGAGGAGGCAAGGATAGGAAGGCTCAGGAAAAAGCTTCAGCAATCGAGGACGTGCTGCGTCGCATTTGTGCACTTCGGGGGTACGGTATGCTCATTCATGCATTTCAAAGCTTTGCCCGGAGTGGGCCCGGACGCCCCTCTCCTGAGCAACGTCGCTGCACGAGTTTCCATCGTTGGGGCGCTGCGTGGGTGCTCGGGCTGGCTCTCGGGTCGGTCCTGATTGCGTCTCTTGCCATCGCTCCAGCGCTCGCCCAGGGACGCGCCCCAAAGAGCAAGGTGCTGATCGAGGGCGTCGGCGAGTCGTCGCTGGTGCAGCTGCTGGTGACAGTCGATAAGGCCAAGACCGTCGGCTGCGACCAGGAGTTTGCCGAGGTCCTGGTTGCCAACCCGACGATCGCCGACGTCATCGCCCTGTCCAACAAGCAGGTCTACGTGCTCGGCAAGAAGGCCGGCATCACCAGCATCTCGCTGGTCGGCACCAACAAGAAGGTGATCGGGCTGGTCAACGTCGAGGTCGCACACGACGTCGACGCCCTGACGCACCGGCTGCGCCGGTTCGTTTCGGGCAGCGAGATCACGGTCACGTCCGTGAACGGCAAGGTCCTGCTGACCGGCACGGTGCCCGACACTCCGTCCCTCTCCCGTGCCCTGGCGATCGCCGAGCAGGTGGCGCCCGGTGGCGTCACCAACGCCATGACGGTGCGCGGCTCGCAGCAGGTGCTGCTGGAGGTCAGGTTCATCGAGGCGACCAGGGATTCCGAGCGCGAGCTCGGCGTCGACTGGGCGATCATCGGCAAGAGGGATTCCCAAGGGAATATCATCAACGGGGGTGCCACGGGCATCGGTGTCAATGGCGGGGTCTTGGGCCTTGGCGGCATAGTATCCAACAACGTGCCTTTCGGCGTGGCCGTCGCGCGCGTCCTGGACAACGGCACGACCGCCGACGTGCTGATCCGCGCGCTGGAGAAACGCGGCGTTGCGCGGCGCCTGGCCGAGCCGAACCTGGTGGCCCTGTCGGGCGATACCGCGAGCTTCCTGGCGGGCGGCGAGTTCCCGATTCCGGTCCAGGCCGACAACAACAGGGTCTCCATCGAGTTCAAGAAGTTCGGCATCGGCCTCGCGTTCACTCCCACCGTCCTCGGCGAGGGGCTGATCAACCTCAAGATCGAGCCCGAGGTGAGCGAGCTCGATCCGACCAACTCGGTGCGGGTCAACAACATCGAGGTGCCGGGCCTCATGGTCCGCCGCACCCAGACGACCCTTGAGCTGCGCGACGGGCAGAGCTTCGCGATCGCAGGTCTCCTCTACACCAACCAATTCAAGAACCAGGCCCAGCTGCCGTGGATCGGCGAGGTTCCGGTGCTGGGAACGCTGTTCCGCAGCGCCGCTTTCCAGCGCAAGGAGACCGACCTCGTCATCATCGTGACGCCGCGCCTCGTCAAGCCTGCGCGTCCGGGCCAGCAGCTCGCGACACCGCTCGACCGGCGGCTGCCGAGCAACGATGCCGAGTTCTTCCTGGGCGGCCGGCTGGAGGTCAGCGCAGCCAAGCCGGAGCCGGGACGCGGGCATTTCCTCACCCTGGAGACCCGCGGCAAGAAGAAGGGGGACGCGCCATGAAGCCATTGGGCACGCCGTTGAGGCCGCTGAAACCGAGGGCAGCAGCCGCGGGCCTCCTGCTGTGCGCCGGGGCGGCGCTGGCCGCCTGCACCAGCGACCAATCCCATGAGTATCTCGCGCATAGCGACAAGGTCACGAGCGGGGCGGGAGATGCGTCCGCCTCGAACAGTGCCGTTCATACGATCGATCCGTGGTCGCGCAACAGCCACAACACACGCATCGACATGAACGGAAAGCGGGCCGGGCTCGCGACAAAGCGCTACGAGACCAATACCAGCCTCAAGCCGAAAGGTCTGACTACGGACACGAACTCCATCGAGATCGGTCCGAAGAACTAGGCACCCGCAGGACGAAGGGCCTTTTCGTCGCGGCAGCCAGCGCCAGGGAAGGGGCAAGGGACGGGGCAAGGGACAGTCGACACACGCGAGCGGTTCTCCGCAATGAATGCCGGTATCAGACAGTACGTTCAGAGCGCCCTCGGACGAGACGACGACAGGACCGTCAGCGTCGTCTCGCCGCGGCGCGATCTGCTGGACAGACTGAAGTCCGCGGTCAAGGAGGAGAAGAGCTTCCAGCTCGTCACGATCCAGGGCAGCCTCTCCCAGGTGCAGTCGCACTTCGGGGCCGGGGTGCGCCCCCGGGTGCTCGTTGCCGACCTGCGCGACGATATCGAGGCCTCGATCTCGAGCATCGAGATGCTGCGCAGGGGCGGCTTCAACGGCGCCATCATCCTCATCTCGAACACGGTCGATGAAGATTCCCTGCGCGGAATGCTTCGCTTCCATGTGTCCGATTGGCTCCCGGCCGACGCCGAGCCGGAGGAGATCGTCGAGGCCTGCGAGCGCGCCCTGAGCGCGCGGCGCCCGGGAGATGGGCAGACCAAGGCCCAGTGCCTCGCGTTCGTGCCCGCGGCCGGGGGTGTCGGCACCACGTCTCTCGCCATCCAGGCCGCCTACCTGCTCGCGGGCCGTGCGCGCGATTTCAAGCGCACCTGCCTGGTGGACCTCAACCTGCAATCCGGCTGCCTCGCGGACTACCTCGACCTCGAGCCTCTCTTCGACGCCGAGTCCATTCGCGGAGAGCCGGAGCGTCTCGACAGCCGCCTCCTGGAGATGATGCTGGCCCGGCACTCCACCGGGCTCGCCGTCCTGGCGTCCGCGCGCACGCCCACCGAGCAGCCACGGGCGGACGGCAGGGTCGTGACCACGGCGCTTAGCGCCGTCTCCGATACGTTCCAGTACATGGTCCTCGACCTCCCGCTGGCTTGGCAGGAGTGGACATTCAGCGTGCTCGCCGGGTGCGACCGGATCTACGTGGTGACCGAGTTCACGGTGCCTGCCATGCGCAAGGCGCGCGAGCTGAGCGATGCGATCGTGGCGCGTTTCGGCGCCGAGCCCAGCACCGCGGTGATCGTCAACAAGTTCCGGCAGCGCTGGTTCGGCGGCGGACTTCGCAGGAACGACGCCAGCGAGCTGCTGGGCAACCGCTTGGCCGGCTTCGTATCCGAGGATTCCGAGCTCGTGTGCGAGGCGATCAATCGCGGCGAGATCGTCAGCACGATCGATCGCTCCAATCGCGTGAGCCGGGATCTGGCGCGCATCCTGTTCAAGACTTAGCCGGTGTGGGGTAGCTCGGTGCGCTTTTCCTGGAACAACGCAAACGGCCGCGCCGACAGGCCCACGGAGGGGCCCTCTGAGGGGCCCACGGAGAGCCGGCGCCCCGCACCCCTGGCGGAGAGCGCGAATGCCGCTCAACCCGGCCTGCTGCAGACCCCCAAGCTCCTCGAAGCCAAGGTGAGGCTGCACCACAGGCTGATCGACGAGCTCAACCTGTCGCACATCGAGAAGATCCCGCGTGCCCAGCTGCACCTTCAGGTGCAGGACCTCATCAGCGAGTACGTTGCGTCCGAGCGCATTCCGCTCAACGCGAAGGAGCTGAGCGATTTCATCGACGAGGTCATCGACGAGCTGACGGGTCTCGGCCCCATCGAGCCGATCCTCAAGGACCCGACGGTGACCGATATTTTGATCAACACCCATGAAAGGGTCTACGTCGAGCGCAACGGTCAGCTCGAGCCCGCGCCGGTGCGCTTCCGCGACGAGGCGCACGTTCTGCGCATCGTGAACAAGATCGTGGGTGCCGTCGGCCGCCGCGTCGACGAGTCCTCGCCGATGGTCGATGCACGGCTCATGGACGGCTCGCGCATCAACGTCGCCATCAGGCCGATCGCGATCGACGGCCCCCTGGTGTCCATCCGCAAGTTTGCGAAGCGGATGCTGAACATGGAGGCCCTCGTCAAGGGCGGCGCGCTGAGCGCGACGATGGCGAAGGTCCTGGGCGAGGCTGTGCGTGCCCGGCTCTCCATCGTGATCTCCGGCGGCACGGGCAGCGGCAAGACCACATTCCTCAACGCTCTCTCCGGCCACATCTCCAGCAAGGAGCGCCTCATTACGATCGAGGATGCGGCCGAGCTGCAGCTTCAGCAGCCGCACGTCGGACGGCTCGAGACGCGGCCGCCGACCATGGAAGGACGCGGCGAGATTCGACAGCGCGAGCTGGTCAAGAACGCTCTGCGAATGCGTCCCGATCGCATCATCGTCGGCGAGGTCCGCGGCGAGGAGGCGTTCGACATGCTGCAGGCCATGACCACCGGTCACGAAGGGTCGATGACCACCGTGCATGCCAACGGTCCGCGCGATGCGATCGCGCGCCTGGAGCAGATGGTGGGGATGGCGGGCTTCCCCATGACCGAGGCGAGCATCCGGTCCCAGATCGCCTCCGCGATCAAGATCATCGTGCAGCTGCAGCGCTTCGCCGACGGCAAGCGGCGCGTCATGAGCATCAGCGAGATCACCGGCATGGACGGCACGGTCATTCAGGTGCAGGAGATCTTCAAGTTCCTGCGCAATCCGCAGGGCGGCGGAGAGTTCCGTGCGACAGGATTGAGGCCGACCTTCGTCGATGCTTTGATCGAGAACGGAGCGGAGCTGCCGCCCCATGCGTTCCATCCGGGGTCGCCGCCATGACGGGGGACGGCTCCTTTTTCGGCGACGCGGGGACTGCAGCCGGCATCAGCGCACTGATCCTTCTCTTCTGCGCCTATTTCCTTGCTCTCGAGGCGATCTTCTTTTCCGTGGTCGGGCGGGTCTCGGCAAGGACTCAGGTGAACAAGCGCCTCTGGACCAATGTCTCGCCGACGGAGCAGCTCCAGAACCTGGTCAAGATCCGGCGCAGGCGCGGGCTCACGCCCAACGGCGAATACATCCTGCGCAGCCAAGGGTTCAATCGACTGATCCTCCAGTCGGGGACATCCTGGGGTGTCGCCGGCTTTGTGGGCCTGTTCATCGCCGGAAGCGTGGCCGCCTTCCTCGCCATGCTGCTGATGCTCCCGGGCAGCTTCTTGACAGCCGGGATCGGGGGCGTCCTGGGAGGGGCGGGGCTGGTCTATTTCACGGTCATGCGCTTGCGGGCGGCGCGGCAGCGCAAGCTGGAGGAGCAGCTGCCCGAGGCGATCGACATTCTGGTGCGGAGCCTCAAGGCAGGGCACCCGATCCTGGCGGCCATACGCCTCGTCCGGCGGGAGTTGCCGGATCCCATCGGCGGCGAGTTCGGGATCCTGGCCGATGAGATGACCTACGGTCTCGACCTCGAGACCGCAATGAACAACCTGGCCGCGCGCGTCGGGCAGGAGGATCTGACGCTGGCCGTGATCGCCACCGGCATACAGTCGAGCGCCGGCGGCAATCTTGCGGAGATCCTCGAAGGCATCTCGCACGTGGTGCGGGAGAGGCTCAAGATGCGCCTGAAGGTCAAGGCGATGTCCGCAGAGGGGCGCTTCTCGGCAGCGATGCTAAGCACGCTGCCGTTCGCGCTGTTCGGGATTCTCTGGCTGATTGCCCCGAACTTCTATGGGGAGATTTGGGGCCAGCCGATCGTCAAGCCCGTTCTCCTTCTGGCGGCCCTCTGGCTCGCGGTCGGCAACGTGGTGATGTATCGAATGGTCAGGTTCAGGATTTGACTGGAGCGGGCATGTTCGGTTTTGAAACATTGTACGACTTGCTAGGGGCGAATGCCGTGTCGGTGATCGCCATGGCGGTGTTCGGGTTCGTCTTCTTTGCGGTATTGATTGCCGTCCAGACGATCCAGTCGAGAACAACCGTCCGAAAGCGCGCGATCGCATTCAATCCGGCGCACGCCAAGGCGTTGCCCGGCAGTCAGGCGGGCAGCGGCGGCCAGTCCGGCCCCAAGACCCTGCCGAGCTACGACGCGGAGGAGGCTTCCGAGCTCCTGTTCGCGATGGAGAAGGGGCTGTCTGCCACCAGCGAGAAGCGGCTCTCCAAGATCCGCCGGGACATGATCCGTGCCGGCTTTTTCAGCAAGGAGGCTGTGTTCTACTACTACCTCGCGCGGATCGTCTCGGCATGCCTCGCCGCATATGTCGTGTCCCTGACGGCGCACTTCGTCGTGCCCGACATATCGGCGGGCAGTCTGGCGGCGTGCACCGTCGTGGGCGCTGCGGTCGGGCTGCTGGTCCCTGCACTCTACGTGCACCGGCGCCACGCCCAGCTCTATCAGCAGTGCCGCGAGGGCTTCCCCACGTTCCTGGACCTCCTGGTGGTCTGCTCGGAAGCCGGCCTGCCGCCGCGCGCCGGCATCGAGCGCGTCAGCCGCGAGATCACACGCACGCACCCCTTCCTCGGAGCCAACCTGTTCCTGATGAGCCTGGAGCTGCGAGCAGGCCGGCCCCTGGTCGAAGCCGTCGAGGGGCTTGGGCGGAGGGTCAACCTCGACGAGGTGCGGAGCTTCGGGTCGCTGCTGCAGCAGACCGAGGAGCTCGGCACCAATCTGACCAATACGTTGCGCGTTTTCAGCGAGGACATGCGTGCGCGACGCTTCTTTCGTGCAGAGGAGAAGGCGTACGGGCTGCCGGTGAAATTGGTCCTGCCGCTGGCGGTGTTTGTCTTTCCCGGAATGCTTGTGGTTGCGCTGCTGCCAATCATTGCCCGATTGCAGAAGGCGTTGTTTTGAAGAAGGTTGGGGGAGCCGTGAGCAATGCACTATCGTCTGAAATGGCCGATCCGGCCAATCGCGCTGCTGGGCCTGCTTAGCCTGGCGGCTTGCAGCGGCAGCCAGGGCGGACTGGCCATCGACCGTCCGGTGGAGGATCCGATCTTCGGCTCCCTGCCTGCGGAGAAGTCGGTCGAGATTGGGCAGCGGTATTATCGCCACGGCCATTTCGGTCTGGCGGAGCAGTCGTTCCGACAGGCGGTCGAGCGCGATCACAACAATGCGGAGGCTTGGCTCGGGCTGGCCGCGTCCTACGACAAGCTGCGGCGCTTCGACCGCGCGCGGCAGGCCTACGATGTTCTCGTCAAGCTTGTCGGGCGCACGCCGGTTGTGCTCAACAACCTGGGCTACCACTATTTCCTGAGTGGGGATCGCGTGCGCGCTCGCGAAGCGCTGATTGCGGCGCTCCGCGCCGATCCGGACAACGAGCAGATCCGCGACAACCTTGCGCTCGTCGCCGGCGAAAGGCCGGCCACGGACTGGGGCGTCCGTGTGAGCCCCGCACCCTGAGGACGCCGTGCGATGGGCTCGGAGGTCGCGGGCGGTTGAGAGGGGGATCGGTGCTGGCGAGGCCGCCGGCCAGACGTATTGTTGTTGGGCGCGCCGATTTGGACAATGGGTTATGGCAAACCGTGCCGACACACGATCGCAGCCTCGGATTCTCCGGGCGGCCGCCGCCTTGGTGCTGCTTGCGGCCTTGTCGACTGACGAAGGCCTGGCAGACCGGCTGGCCGACGCTTACGCCGACGCGCGGCTGAGCGGCGCGCTGTCCCTGGAGAAGGGCAGCGCGGATCTCATAGGCGGCAATACAAGCTCCGCGTTGGCCAGCTATCTGAGCGCCCAGCGCGCGTTCGCGCGTCTGCTGGCCGACGCACCGGAGGATCGCGGGCGAATGCGCGATCTGTCCGTGGCGCTGGAACGGATCGGCGATGTCTACGTCCTGCGGGGCGATCTGGCTAGCGCCCTTGCGAGCTTCAAGGAGGCCCACGGGCTGGCCGAGCGCCTCGCCCACAACGATCCCGGCAACAGTGAGCTGCAAAGCGACCTCTCGACAACGCAGGAGAGAATTGGCGATGCA
Organism: Hyphomicrobiaceae bacterium; assembly: GCA_044867545.1. GTDB lineage: Bacteria > Pseudomonadota > Alphaproteobacteria > Rhizobiales > Hyphomicrobiaceae > DATLZB01. The sequence goes on from JBIOVC010000516.1 coordinate 9,558, forward strand.
TTCCTCGCCCAGGGAAATCTCAGCCAGGCGCTCGCGAGCCATTCCGCCTCGCACGCCATCAGGGAGCGGCTGGCCAGGGGCGAGGAGACCAATGCCGCCTGGCAGAGGAACCTGTCGGTCTCCCACAACAAGCTGGGCGATGTGCTGGCGTCGCAGGGAAAGCTGGCCCAGGCCCTGGCACACTATGAGGCGGGGCACGCCATCAGGGACCGTCTGGCCAAGGCGGTTCCCGGCAGTACGACCGCAGAGCGCGACCTGTCCGTGTCGGACGAGAAGATCGGCGATGCGCTTCGCGCCCAAGGCAACCAGTCCGAGGCGCTGGAGCGCTACGAGGCTGCGCTGGCGATAAGAGCGAGGCTCGCGCAGGCCGATCCCGGAAGCGCCGAACGGCAGCGCGACCAGGCCGTTCTTTTCGACAGGATCGGCGACGTGGCGCGCGCGCAGGGCAACCTGAGCGAGGCGTTGCGGAGATACCGGATGGCGCTCGCGATCGCCGACCGCCTCGCCAAGGCCGATCCAAGCAATGCCGAATGGCAGCGCGACCTGTCGATATCGCATGAGAAGGTCGGTGACGCGCTCCGGGCCCAGGGACAGCTGGCGCAGGCGTTGGCACGCTACAACCAAGCTCTGTCCATCAGGAAGGGGCTGGCCCAGGCAGAGCCTCGAAACGCGGGCTGGCAGTGGGACGTGCACGCCTCGCTGAGACGAATTGCCGAGGTCGCCATCTCTCGCGGCAACCTGCCGTCCGCGCTGGAGGACCTGGGGCGCAGCTGCGCGATCGTGGAGCGGCTCGCGAATATCGCCCCCGAGAACGAGAGCTGGCATCGCGACCTCGCCGTCTGCCAGGAGTTCGTCGGGGACGCTCTCATGGCCCAGGGCAAGGCCTCCGACGCGCTCGCAAGCTACGCGAGCTCCCTGTTCATTCTCGAACGGCTCACGAAGGCCGATACCGGCAACACCGCATTGCGCCGCGATCTCGCCGTCTCGAACATCAAGATCGGTCACGTCCTGCGCCGGCAACACCATCTGCGGGAAGCGATGATGCGCTACTCCGTGGCGCTCGATCTGGCGACGAGCCTATCGAGCGCCGACCCCAAGAACACCGTCTGGCAGCGGGATTTGGCGATCGCCAGGGGCTCCATCGGCAATGTCCAACTTGCCGAGGGCAATCTCGACGCCGCCGCGCGCGAGTACGGCGTGCATTTCGAGATCGTCTCGAGACTGGCAGAGAGCGATCCGAACAACTCGGTCTGGCAGGGCGACCTTTCGGCCTCCTATCTCAAGATCGGCGACGTGCTGAGGGCGCGGGACAAGCTGGGCGAGGCTCTCCCGAAATATCAGGCGGGGCTGGACATCGCGAAGGGGCTTGCCCAGCGGGATCCTGAGAACAGCGAATGGAAGCGCGATGTGGCGATTGCCTATGCAAAGCTCGCGCGCTGGCATCAGCAAGCGGGCAACGCCAGGTCGGCTCTGGCTTTCTTTCGAGAGGGGCGCTCAATCCTGGAGCGCATCGCGAAACTCTCGCCGGAGCACGCCGGCTGGAAGGAGGACCTCACGTGGTTCGATGCGCAGATTGCCAAGTCGAGGGAGTAGAGACTGGAGCGGCGAAATTGCGTGCTTAACGCTGCATCGTCCGGCGGGCTCTCCTCGCCCCGGTTTGCGCTTCCGGGCGTCTCTACGCTGGCGCCGACTCAGAGCCTGAATCGGAAGTTTGCATGATAGATCAAGGCCCGGCACGCGTCAGTCGCGCGAGCATCACCGAGATCATCGCGAGCTTGACGAAACGAACGGCGGTCATGGCCACGCCTTCGTAGTGGGCC
>JBIOVC010000517.1:0-3563 GCA_044867545.1 Hyphomicrobiaceae bacterium
TCATCGCCCAGATCGGCGGCCGCGAGAAGGATGTGCCGCAGCTCATCAGCATGGTCGACTCGGCGGATGCGAAGGCGCTCGTCACGCTGATCCAGTCACAGGGCGACATGGCGCGGTTCACCGCCGGACCACCCGGCATTCCGCCCGCCCGGCTCGAGGCGCTTCGCGCGGCTTACAAGGCGGCGATGGAGGACAAGGAGCTGCAGGAGAAGGCGGCCAAGGGCGGACGTCCGATCGAGCCTGCCTACGGCGCCGATGTGGAAGCGATGGTCAAGAAGGCGCTTCAGCAACCGCCGAGGACGGTCGCCATCCTGAAGGAAGCACTCACCGAGCCGGCTGCCGGTCAGCAGGCCCCCTCGGGTGTCAAGGCGGTGGGGCCGCTGCTCGACGTCCAGGAGAAGGGCAAGAAGATCACCGTCAATGGCCCGGACGGCAAGCCGGTGAACCTCGAGGTCAGCAGCTCGCGCACCAAGCTCACGGTGGCCGGCCAGGAGGCCCAGCGCGGCCAGTTGAAAGTCGGCCAGGAGTGCGAGATCACCTATCCGCCCGGCGGTACCGAGGCTGCGGCGCTGGCGTGCAACTGAGGGTGTGAGCGAGGGTGCGCCGCATCCGTGGCGCGTGAACCGTGACGCACACTCAACCGAATTCCCCTCCCCTCGACGGGGAGGGGGCAGGGGTGGGGTGAAGCGGCAGGGGAAAGGGCATCGATCTTGTGCATGATCGAGGGGTTCGACCGCGACGTCGCCCCTTGGGTCTTACCCCCACCCCAAACCCCTCCCCGCAAGGGGGAGGGGACCTTCGGGCCGCGCCGGCTCGTGCTATCTGCCCTCGAGCTGTGCCATCGTGGGGTGGGAAAGTTCACGAGCTGCGCGCGAGTGATGCCGTGGCGCAGGCAGTACTCAGTCTGATGGCGAACAGGAGCGATGCGGTGAGCGGGCGAGGGCGATGACGGATAACGTCTTGGTAGTGAAAGGGGGCACGCTGATCGACGGGACCGGCCGGCAGCCGATCGACAATGCGGTGATCGTGATCGAGCGGGGCCGGTTCAAGGCGATCGGCAGGGCGGGGCAAGTGCCGGTGCCGGCGGGCGCGGAGGTCATCGACGCGGCCGGGCTCACCGTGCTGCCGGGCTTCATCGACGGGCATGCGCATCTCGAAGACTTCCAGGGCGAGCTTTACCTGCATCTCGGCATCACTACCGCCGTCACCATCCAAATCTTCCAGGACGGCCCATGGACGCTGGCCCAGAAGCGCGGCACCGAGCTCGGCCGGATCAAGGGGCCGCGCATCTGGCTGTCGGGCCGGGCGATCGGCGGCGAGCGCGTCATGACCGATGCGCCGGACGGCCGCACGACCCGCGGCAATATCACGGTGACCACGCCGGAGCAGGCGCGACGGGCAGTCCAGAAGAAGAAGGAGCTCGGCTGCGACGTCATCAAGCTCAACGAGTTCCTCCCCCTCGAGCTCGTCAAGGTCGTGGTCGAGGAGGCGCACCGGATCGGCATGCCGGTGACCACGCACAGCATGGATGCGATCAGCTCGGCGAAAGCCGGCGTCGATGCGATCGAGCACATTTGGGCGGTCGGCACCAGCTCTATCCTCTATCCGCCGTCGCGCGAGCGGCTGCACACCGACCGGCTCGGCGGGCTCATCGATCAGGAGATCGCCAACTCCTATTACAAGACCGAGAATTTCGGGGCCATCATCGATGCGATGGTGGAGAACGGCGTCGCGTGGACGCCGACGATCGCCAAGTGGCTGCGGCCGCTGTCGCCGAGCGTGGAGCGCTTTCGCAGCAGAGAGCGCGAGATCCTCGAGAACCCGATGGCGAACCTGCCGGGCGCGGTGCGCGCGGTCACCGACAATGCCTACGACAAGCTCTTCAAGCGCTATGACGCGGCGAAGCTCGAGCGAGCGAAGATCGGGTACGACAAGGCAAACGAGTTCATCCGGCGGTTCGTCGAGGCGGGCGGCATCCTGAAGGAGGGCTCCGACCCGCCGCGCGGCATGGCGGCGCTCTTGATGCACCAGGCGCTCGTCATGGACGTCGAAGCCGGCGTGCCGCCGATGACTGTGATCCAGGCGGCGACGCTCAACGTCGCGAAGACCTTCAAGAAGGACAAGGACTACGGCAGCGTCGAGCCCGGCAAGGTGGCCGACCTCTCGATCGTCGAAGGTGATCCGCTCACGGACATGTGGGCGACGCAGAACGTGAAGGTGGTGGTGAAAGACGGCGCCAAGGTCGAAATCGCGTTCAGCAAGTACAAGAACCCGATCCCCGCCTTCTACTCCTATCAGACGCTGCCGATGGACCTCGATATCGAGCCGAAGTCGGCGATTGCGGGCTCCGGGCCGATCACGCTGCACGTGCGCGGCGAGGGCATCTGGCCGTTCCACAAGGTGATGCTGAAGCGGGAGTTCGGCAGCCTGCTGAACCTCAACGCGTTCGAGCTGCCGACCAAGTACGTCTCCAAGGAGAAGCTCGAAGCGGTGATCGCGCCCGAGCTCATCTCCGAGCCCGGCACCTACACGGTGACGGTCAAGGCCGAAGGCGAGGTGCTGCCCGAGTCGCACCGTGCGCACTTCATCGTCGGGTTCAGGTCATAAGTTTGTAGGTCGGGCTGAGCATTCGCGAAGCCCGACAGCAACGGTGGCGTCAGCAGCAGCCGATTGTCGGGCTTCCGCCGGACAAGTCCGGCGTCAGCGCCGACCTACGCGCGGAGCGCCGCCCTCTCAAATTGCCTTCCCGGAAGCCGCGCATCCGCGACCGTCGCTTCGGAGCAGGCGAGAGCAAGCGCGGCTGTCCGGGATCTTTCCCGTATGAGTGAAGATCCCGGGTCTGCAGCGCACTACTTCGTGCTGCGCCGCGCCCGAGAACGCAGGTGGGTTGCCTCAGCCGTGGGCCGCGGCCTTCTCGGCGACGGGCGCGGCCTTGTCGCCGCGCCGGCGGAAGCGGGCGCCGAGCGCCGCCATCTCGCCGACGATGCCGCGGCGGAACAGCAGCACCGTCGCAACGAAGATGCCGCCCTGGATCACCAGCACCCACTCGCCGAAGCCAGAGAGATAGTTCTGCATCGTGACGATGATCGCGGCGCCGACGATCGGGCCGAACACGGTGCCCATGCCGCCGACCAGAGTCATCAGCACGACCTCGCCCGACATCTGCCACTGCACGTCGGTGAGCGAGGCCAGCCCGAACACCAGCGCCTTGGTGGAGCCGGCAAGACCGGAGAGCGCCGCCGACAGCACGAAGGCGATCAGCTTGAAGCGGTCGACCGCGTAGCCGAGCGAGACGGCGCGCGCCTCGTTCTCGCGGATCGCCTTCAGCACCTGTCCGAACGGCGAGTGGATGGTGCGGTAGATGATGAGGAAGCCGGCGGCGAAGATCGCGAGCACCACGTAGTAGAAGACGAGGTCATTGCGGATATCGATAATTCCGAGCAGCGGCCGGCGTGGGATCGCCTGGATGCCGTCCTCGCCGCCGGTGAACGGCGCCTGCACGCAGAAGAAGAATACCATCTGCGCAAGCGCCAGCGTCACCATGGCGAAGTAGATGCCCTGGC
>JBIOVC010000518.1:0-2141 GCA_044867545.1 Hyphomicrobiaceae bacterium
GGGTGCCGGTGCCGGCGCTCGCCGAGATGCAGGTCGCGCTCGAGCAGGCGGTCGGCGAGATCACCGGATTGACCGGCTACGATTTGAAGCACGTCATGCGCACCGGCACGGTCGCGAGCGTCGACAACCGCAACTGGGAGCTCGGCGACCACGCCGCTGTGATCCGCCGCCTGTCGTTGTCGCGCGCCATAGCCCTCGACATGGAATCGGCCGCCATCGCCGCCAACGGTTTCCGCTTCCGCGTTCCCTACGGCACGCTGCTGTGCGTCTCCGACAAGCCGCTGCACGGGGAGATCAAGCTCGCCGGCATGGCGGCGGAGTTCTATCGCCGCCGCGTCGGCCAGCATCTCGAGATCGGCTTGCGCGCGATCGAGAAGCTGCGCTCGCAGGAGCGGGAGCGGCTGCACTCGCGCAAGCTGCGCAGCTTCGCCGAGATCGCGTTCCAGTAGCCTTCCCGTCCCGACCGGAGCGCAGCGGAGAGCCGGGAAGCGTCTAGCCTGCCCGCGCGGCGGCTTGGAGCTCGGCCAGTAATAAGGCTCGATCCTCGGGAAAGCCGGCAGCGATCCACCACTCCTCCACACGGCGCAAGAGCTCGCCGATGCGTGGTCCTTCGGCGATGCCGAGCGCCATCACGTCTGAACCCGTCAGGGTGAACCTCGGCGCCTGCCACTCCCGGGCAAGGTCCAAGCGCGCACTCCAAGCCGCGTCATCCGGAGCCGCGCCGAGCGCGCGTGTCCATGCTATCAGAAGGAGATCGCGGGCCGCCTCGTTTCCGTGCCGGTACACGAGAGCCTTGACCGCATCTGCAGAGGGAGGCGCGCGCCAGGCCTCGACGCTGGCAGTTGCCGCCCGCACCAGCCGCTCGCGCTCGGAGTTGGACAGTCTGAGGCGGTCGCCCAGCCGCTCCGCATCCTCCATCACCTCGACCGCCAGCGCCGCCAGTCGCAGCATCGGCTGAGGCGTAAGCTCATGCTCGCTCTCGATGGTGACGAGGCGTCGGAACAGGCCTAGTCGAGGTGCGATCCCGAGAAGCTCGGTGACGAGGCCATGCTCGTGCATGGCCTCGACCGCCGGCACCGCCCGCGGCGCAACGAGCAGCCGGACGAGCTCTTGCCGGATGCGCTCGCCCGATAGCAGCTTGAGCCCGGCCCGCTCGCTGACCGCGGCGCTGAGGCCCTCGGCATCTGGCGGCCCGTCGGCATACTCCGCCGTGAACCGGAAGAAGCGCAGGATCCTGAGATAGTCCTCGCGAATCCGCTCGCGCGCATCGCCGATGAACCGCACCCGCCGCGCTTCGAGATCGGGATACCCGCCGAGCGGGTCGTAGATCCGGCCCTCTGCGTCGCAATAGAGCGCGTTGATGGTGAAGTCGCGCCGGCCGGCGTCCGCGGTCCAGTCGTCGGTGTAGGCGACGGTCGCGTGCCGGCCGAACGTCTCGACATCCTTCCGGAGCGTCGTCACCTCGAACGGCACGCCGCCCGAGATCACGGTGACGGTGCCGTGTTTCAGTCCCGTCGGCACGGTGCCGAGCCCTGCCGCGGTCGCAAGCCGCACCACCTCCTCCGGCACCGCCGGCGTCGCGATGTCGATGTCCGCCACCGTCCGCCCGATCAGCGCGTTGCGGACCGCCCCGCCGACGGCGCGCGCCGGATAGCCGCCGGCCTCGATCGCGGCGAACACCGCCCGGGTCTCGGGCGCAAAGAGCCAGGCGGTATCGGCAAAACGTGGCGAAGGGTTCATCGCTTGCGGCATCTGAGCCTACTTCAGCTTGCCGGGCACGATCTTGCCGTCGCGCATCTCGGGCGGCTCGTAGGCCTGGCCGGGCTTGCCCCCGGAGTAGGTCCCGAATGCGAGCAGCGTGATGACGACGAGTGCTGCGCCCGCTGCGCACAGCCAGATCAGCGGCGCCTCGTCGAGGATGTTCTGCGGCGACGTCTGCCCGCGCCGCGTCAGGTACACGTAGGCGACGTAGATGACGGTCGGCGTGATGAACAGCAGCAGGTTCTCGATGACAATGCGGATCATGGCGCGAACAGCCTGTCGTGCATGTTCCGGATGATCGCGGCCGTCACGCCCCAGATGAATCGCTCGCCATACGGCATCGCATAGTACCGGCGCATCATGCCGGCGATCTCACGGGT
>JBIOVC010000519.1:0-7825 GCA_044867545.1 Hyphomicrobiaceae bacterium
CTGGCGGGTGAACCAATTGGTGCATCGGGCGTTATTCGCTTGATCACTTTATCCAGTCAGAGGAGCGCTCAAAAATGGCACAGAGCATGCCCCCAACGCGTGAAATTAAGGAGAAGGCGACCGAGCAATTCGAACGGTTTGCCGATCAGGCGGAGGGTGTCGCCAACCGTGTCGCCGAGCAGGGCCGCCAGGCCGGCGAGCGCGTTCAGGAAGTGGCGGGCAACTTCAAGGGCGCGGTCGACCGCTCCGTGAAGGAGCAGCCCTTGACGACGCTCGCGCTCGCGGCGGTCGTTGGCTTCGTCCTCGGCGCGCTGTGGAAGACCTGATCCTTCCAGGCTGAGGTGGCGCAATGCTGTTCCAGGGATTGATCAACGACGCGAAGGCAGCCGTAGGTTCGGTGATCGCCACCTACTTGGCGCGGGCTTCGGTTGCCGTACCGTTCATCGCCGCGGCTGGCTTCGCCACCGCGGCGATGACCTTCCTGCTGGCCGAGCAGTTCGGCGTGACCGCAGCTTGCTGGATCGTCGCCGGTGGGTTCACGGCAATCGGCGCCGTTGCAGCCCTGTTCGTCGGCATCAAGGAGCAGGAGGAAGCGGCCGCCAGCGCCGAGGCGGCGGCGGCTGAGGAGACTGCGGTCAACGGTGCGATGGACGCGGTGGAGCAGGTCGTCCGCCAGTCGCCGGTCGAGCTGGCGAGCGCGCTTCTCCTCTCCACGCCGCTCGGGCCGCGGCTGCTTGCCGGCGGGATGGACTCGATCCGCCGCAACTTGCCGCTGGTGGTGCTGGCCGCGCTGATCGCTCTGCTGTTCTGGGCGGAGGACCTGGAAAGCTCGGAAGGCGATGCGCCGAAGCCCAACGGTGCGGATACGGCAGCACCGGAGGATCAGCTGGCGCCCGAGCATCTGTCGCCGGAGCCGGCATACGCCGGCTGGCCGCAGTAGCTCTCCGGCCGCGGCGGAACGGGCGAGGGCAGGCCGCGTTAGACCTCAGAGAACATTCAGAAAAACATTCAGTCGAATCGAGGAGTGTCCCAATGGCAAGCGCAACGCAGCATCCCAATCGTCAGCTCATATCCAGCGAGGACGTGGAAGGCACGCACGTCTACGGCACCGGCGACAAGCATGTCGGCAAGGTCGACCACCTGATGATCGACAAGATGTCGGGACGGGTGGCCTATGCCGTGATCAGCTTCGGCGGATTCCTCGGCCTCGGGCACAGCCACTATCCGGTGCCGTGGGCGGCGCTCAAGTTCGATCCCTCGCTCGGCGGCTTCCGCACCAGCATCACTGAGCAGCAGCTCAAGGATGCGCCGGAGTTCAGCGACGACTCCTGGGGCGATCGCGAATGGGAGATGCGCACCCACAAGCATTACACCGCGCCCTACTACTGGGAGCTCGGACCGCGCGCGTAAGGCGGTTGAACGGCAGCCCACAGGCGAACCGTCGCAACGCGGCGGTTCGCCCAAGTCTTTCTCCCATCAGGTTCGAGACCATGACGGCAAAACCGAAGAATGCGGGCCGGAAGGCGGCGGGGCCGAAGGCTGAAGAGGAGAAGGTCAACGGACTGCTCGACGACGCCTTGGACAAGACTTTCCCTGCGAGCGATCCTTTCTCTGTCGGCGAGGCGACCGGCACCGAGCCGCCGACCCGCCCGGTCAACCGGCGGCCGCCCGCGATCGACGAGCGCCGGGTGAAGCGGCTCGCGAAGCAGGTGCGAAAGCAGACTTGAGGCGCGGACCGCGGAAGCCCAACGCAAGGAGGACCCCATGAAGATCCAGGAAGTGATGTCGGGCAATGTGCGCGTGGCCGACCCCAACCAGCCGATCCACGACGCGGCGCGGATGATGGCACAGCTCGACTGCGGCGCGATCCCGGTCGGGGAGAACGACCGGCTGGTTGGCATGATCACGGACCGTGATATCGCGCTGCGCGCGGTCGCGAGCGGCAAGGGTCCCGATACACCGGTCCGCGATGTCATGAGCAACGAGGTGTTCTATTGCTTCGAGGACCAGCAGCTCGACGAGATCGCCGCGAACATGGCGGGCATCCGCGTGCGGCGGCTCCCGGTTCTCGACCGCAGCAAGCGCCTCGTCGGCATCGTGTCGCTCGGCGACATCGCGCTCGCCGATCAGCGGGGCAGCTCCGCCGCGATGGCGCTCTCCGGCATCTCGGAGCCCAATGGCCCGTAGTCGAAACGGGCCGAGCGCCGGTAGAATCCCCGCGGAGCAACCCGCGTCTTGTGTCGCGCCTTCCGCGCTCCTAGCTTGCGGGAGAGACGGCGGAGGTCCCGCCGGCAGCATCCGCTGGCCATGCTCGACAGCCTGACAAGACTGGGAAGCGCCTTCTCGCAGCGTTCGGCCGAGCGCGGCGAGGAAGAGGCGATCGCGGCCAAGGCGCGCGCGTGGGCGCCGCTCGTGTGGCTCCTCGGCAAGGTGCAGTCGGGCAAAACCTCCATCGTGCGGACGATCACGGGGAGCACGGACGCCGAGATCGGCGACGGCTACAAGTCCTGCACGCGCACGGCGCGCATCTTCGACTTCCCGCCGGAAGCTGCCGTCGTCCGCTTCCTCGATACGCGCGGGCTCGGCGAGGTTGCCTACGATCCGGCCGAGGACATCGCCTTCTGCGAGGGCCAGGCGCATCTCGTCGTGCTGGTGATGAAGGCGCTCGACCAGGAGCAGAGCGCGGTGCTGAAGGCGATCACGGACGTGCGCGGGCGGCATCCCGACTGGCCGGTCGTCGTCGCGCAGACCTCGCTGCACGAGGGCTATCAGCCGGGACGCGGGCACCTCGACCCCTATCCCTTCGACGAGAACGGCATCTACACCGGCCCGTCCAACGGCCTGCCCGCCGATCTGCTCCGCAGCCTCGCGCACCAGCGAGTGCTCTTCTCCAATGTTCCGGGGCGGGCGGCGGTGATGTTCGTGCCGGTCGATTTCACGCACGCGAGCGACGGGCTCGCGCCCGAGAACTACGGGTTCGAGGCGTTCATGGCGGCGCTGATGCGTGCAGCTCCGGCGGCCCTCGCCGCCTCGCTCAACGAGCTCTCCGCCGCAGCGAACGAAAGCCGTGCGGGCCGCGCGCATCCCTATATCCTGGGCTGCTCTGCCGCGGCGGCGGCGGCCGATCTCGTACCGGTCGCCGGAGCGGTGGCGGTGCCCGGCGTGCAGGCAACCATGCTGCGGCGGCTCGCGCAGATCTACGGCGCGGAGTGGGACCGGCGCACGCTCTCGGAGTTCGCCGGCGCGCTCGGCGCGGGCGTGATCGTCAGGCTGCTGTCGGCGTTCGGCATCCGCGAGCTCGCCAAGCTCATTCCGGTCTACGGGCAGACGGCCGGAGCGGCCGCTGCGGCGGCGACGAGCTTTGCCACCACTTACGCGCTGGGCAAGGCGGTCTGCTACTACCTCGGCCGGCGGCAGAGCGGGTCGATCGATGCGGCCGCGGTGCAGAAGGTCTATGGGGAAGCGCTGGCGGATGCCTTCACGCTCGCGAAGCGGCGGAACATTCCGAGCGAGCCGGGCGCTAGTTAGGGCCGCCGCGCGCTCATCCGCTCCGGCATGCATCACCAGCGCCGATGCCGTAGGTCGGTGCTGACGCCGAACCAGGTTCGGCGGAAGCCCGACGGCTCCAACGTCGTCGTCGGGCTTCGCGTGCGCTCAGCCCGACCTACGTGTCGAGGCAGGTTGCTAGACGCGGAAGACCTCGTGGGTCGAGGGGTGGAAGAGCTCGTCCGCCGAGACGAGGCGGGGCGAGAGGCCCTGCTCGTAGTGATGCCGCAGGAAGGCATCGAGCGCCACGCGGTTGGCATCGAGGCCGTACGACCAGAAATCCGCGCCCATCAGGCCGCGGGCCTGTGCAAGCTGCTCCTCGACGAACGGCAGGGTCACCTTGGTGGCGGCGGTGTCCGACAGGCTCGCCAGCGCGACCTCCTTCGCCCTGCCGAATGCTTTGAGCACGGCGGCGGGGAGCCAGGGGTGCGCTTCGGCGAGGGGACGGCGGACGCCGACGATATGCATGATCGGGAAGATGCCGGTCCGGCGGTAGTACTCGGTCGCGGCGGCGATCGGATCGGGGAACAACCAACCGATGCGTGGATCGCGGCCGTGGCAGGAGGGCATGCGCGGCGTGATGATGCCGTCGATCTCGCCGTCGAGCAGGAGTTGCGACAGGGAGAGGTGCTCGGGGGCGGGCTCGATGCGGATGTCGGGCGACAGCGACAGCTCGATCTTCTCGATCCGGCCAGGCTCCTCCAGGCCGCCGCGGACCCAGATGACATCGCGCGGCGCGACGCCATGGTCCTCGAGGATTGCACGCGCCCAGACGTTGGCCGTGACCTGGTACTCGGGAAGACCGATGCGGCGGCCCTTCAGGTCCTCGGGCGCGGCGACACGGTCGCGGCGGACGTAGATCGAGGTATGGCGGAAGGCGCGCGAGACGAACGCCGGCACGCCGACATAAGGGCAGGTGCCCTGGGCGGTCTTCACAGTGAAGCTCGACAGCGACAACTCGCAGATGTCGAACTCGGCGTGGCGGAAGGCGCGGAAGAAGATCTCCTCCGGTGTCAGCGTCTGGCAGATCGGATCGACGCCGTCGATCTGCACGCGGCCGTCGATGATCGGACGGGTGCGGTCGTAGTCGCCGACAGCGACGGACAGTGTCAGTCTCGACATGCTTTGATTTCCTCCTGCCTGTTGGGTCGTCCGGACGGGCACAGGAGAGCAATCTGCCCGGCCGGCTGACAGGAGCAAGTATCTTCTCGATGCACACGATGCAAAATCGTTATTGCTCGGTCGCGGCGGCGACCGTCAAACGATGCCGCCCGCTGCAGGCTAGGCCGGCACGATGTTGTTGCGGACCGCATAGCGCACGAGCGCGGCCGACGAGGACAGCTCCAGCTTTCGCATCGCCGCGGCGCGGTGGGTCTCCACGGTCTTCAAACTTATCTTCAAGGCCTTTGCGATCGCCTTGTTGGAGTGGCCTTCGGCGACCAGCTGGATGACGGTGCGCTGCCGGCTGGTGAGGGCGGTTGCTCGCCCGGGGCCCGGAGCGCCTTTGCGCAGCAAGGACACCGGGAACCTCGGACTGCAGAACGGCCGGTGCAGCGCAAGCGACTCGATTGCCTTCACCAGGTACTCGTTGGCGTCCGACTTCAGGAGATAGCCGCGAGCACCGGCCCTCGCGGAGGCCTGAACAAGCGCCGGGCTGTCGTGGCTGGTGAAGATCAGGACCTCGAGGTCCGGCAGCTCAGCGCGGAGCTGACGCGTCACCTCGGGCCCGTCGAGCCCGGGCAACGCGTACTCGATGACGGCAATGTCCGGATTAGTCTCGATGGCTCTGGCGAGCGCCTCTCTGCCGTCGCCCGCTTCGCCTACGACCTCGCAGCCCGCATCGGCTTCGAGGACCCGTCGCAATCCACATCTGACGACTTCGTGGTTGTCGACTATCAGAATGCGAGTACGTGCCATTGTCTTCCCCAAGAGCTGCGTACGTTCCGCTGGGTGAGCCGCTGCCCGGGGCGTTGTCCTCCTCACACGACGTTACAGCGGCGTTCTGTAACCTGCCGCTCTTGAATGATAATTTTTCATATCACTCCTTGACTCGCATCAACCCGTCCTGGGCGCAATTGTCGCCGGGTCGGCAGCATGGCAGCCCGGTGCGTGCGGCGTTACGCCGCCGGCGTGATGCCCTCGGAGGCACATATCCGGTGCTCAATCCTTGGCATCCGCCCTGGGGAACGTCAGGACCTGTGCGGCGCCGGCGGATGCCTCCTGGCTGGTGCCCGGCGGCCCCTGAATCACGACGGCGTTGGTCGCGAACTCGATCCCCTCGTCGGTGAAGCGCTGGTAGAGGCGCTTCAGCACCTCCCGCTGCACCCACGTCGGCTTCGTCGGCCGCGCGGTGAACTTGAACCGGCAGACGAGTGCGTTCTCCTGAATGTCGGCGACGCCTTGCAGCTTGAACGGCTGGATGAACTCCTTGCCGAGCTCGGGGTCCTCCAGCATTTCCTGGCCGAGCTTCTTGGCGAGCTTGCGGGCCTTCTCGACATCGGTCTTGCGGGCCAGCCGCAGGTTGAATTTGACGGTCTGGTAATCGCGGCTGAAGTTGGTCACGGCCCCGAGCTGGCCGTAGGGAATGGTGTGGACCTGGCCGTTCTGGTGCCGCACCCGCAGGGAACGCAGCGCGATGCGCTCGACCGTGCCCTTGTGACTACCGGCCGAGATGTACTCGCCGACCCGAAACGCGTCGTCGCTCAGGTAGAAGACGCCGGAGACGATGTCGCGGACGAGCGCCTGCGAGCCGAAGCTGACGGCCAGCCCGAAAATCCCGGCGCCGGCGATGAGAGGCGCTACGCTGATCCCGAGATGGGAGAGGGCGACCAGCGTTGCGGTCGCGAGGATGAGCGCGCCGAACACCCCTCGCAGCAGCGGCAGGACGCTCTCGAAGCGGCTCGCCGGCGCCAGCTCGTCGTCGCTGTCGCCGGGGAGCGCCGCGCCGTGTGACGCGCCGAGCTTGGCTTCGATCCAAGCGCTCAACGCCTGATAGATGACGTAGCCGATGACGATCACGGCGAGCGCGGTGATCACCGCCTCGCGCACGCGCGCCCAGCTGTCCTGGTCGACGACCCCTAAGAGATCGACGAGCCAGAGCCGAGCGATGAGGCCGGCGACCAATGTGCCGACGATGGCGAACATGCTCCGGCGCAAGGTGGTCACGGCGAGCGTCCGGACGCGTGAGGGCCGGCCGGATGGTTCCCCGCTCGCAGGCTCAATCTGCAGGGCGAGCAGCCGATCGAGCGCGATGACAGCCGCGATGATCCCGATGGACCACACGAGGCCATGGTAGAGCGCAAAGTCCACCCGCACGACGGCGACCGACCAGACGAGCCAGACGAGCAGCACAAGTCCCAGCCCAAGCGCGGCGTTGCGCGTATAGACATGGTCGAGCATGCGCCAGATGCCCCAGGCGGCAGCGATCATCATCAGTGTGCCCACGATCAGGGCAAGGGCCTGCGCCGAGCCCTGAGGGAATCCTGCGGCACGCAGAACCGGCATGACGGAGACGAGGACGGTGCCGAGGCCGAGCACGACGCCCGCGACGCGCACGGCGAGACGGGCCTTGTCCTCGTCGATCGCGATCAGCCGCAAGTCCGGCTGACCAGGACGCAGCAGAATCTCGGGCGCGAGGATCGTGAGCCGCCACAACGCTGCGGCGCTCACTACGGCGACCGCGAGCTGACCCATCAAGACGTGCCGGTCGAACAGTAGGTTGACGAGCGTCGCCGCCAACGCGACGGCGATGGCGAGCGCAGCGACGTCGATGACGATCAGGCCGATGGCTCGCCCGATGCGAGTATCAGGCAGATGGCGGGGTGAGAGCGTCCGTATCGCCCAGAGGCGGATGGCCGGCGGCAGCATGAGGGTCAGCAGGGTAATCGCTGCGGCTGCCATCAGCGGCGTCAGGAGAGAGCGCGGTGAGGTCTCAGCGATCGCGCCGAGCGCGCGGGCCAGATCGCCGGGAATGCGCGGGGCGGCCGCCAGCAGCCCCCACATGGCGCCGAATCCGTGCTCGATGTGGGCGGCTATGCGCTCGAGGAAGCCTATCTCGCGCGCAACCATGCTCTCGCCCTGGGCCAGGGCAGGACCATCGAGACAATAGGCGAGGATAAGAATCGCGAGGGGCGACCTGATGCGGCGGCTCACCATAGGACGGGGTGCCTCAGTAGCTCATCCGACAACTCAGAGAGCAGGGCCCCGGCCAAGCCTATCGGGGAAAACCCTGATCGCGTGGGGCGGAATGTCCGGAGCCGGCAACGGCGCGCCCGTGGCT
>JBIOVC010000520.1:0-3289 GCA_044867545.1 Hyphomicrobiaceae bacterium
GGGCAGGAGGTCGAAGTGGAGAACCTGAAGCGGCTGATCCGCGCCATCCCGGACTATCCCAAGCCCGGCATCATCTTCCGCGACGTCACCACCCTGTTCGGCGACCCTCAAGGGTTCAAGGCGGCGATCGTGCAGATGGCTGAACCCTATCGCGCCGAGCCGGTCGACGCGGTCGCCGGCATCGAGGCCCGCGGCTTCATCCTGGGCGGCGCCATCGCCGATCGCCTCGGCTGTGGCTTCATCCCGATCCGCAAGAAGGGCAAGTTGCCCTGGAAGACGATCGGGCAGGAATACACGCTCGAGTACGGCGTCGATGCCATCGAGATCCACGAGGATGCGATCAAGAAGGATCAGCGCATTCTGATCGTCGACGACCTGATCGCCACCGGCGGCACTGCCGAAGCCGCGGCCAAGCTCGTCCGCCGCACCGGCGGCAGCGTGGTCGGCGCCACGTTCATCATCGACCTGCCGGAGCTGGGCGGCACCAAGCGCCTGAGGGACCAGGGCATCGAGGTTCACGCCCTGATGGCCTTCGAGGGACATTGATTGGCCGGGGAGCAGCCTCTTTCGGCCGGCGAGCTTGCCATTGCGCTAGAGCGCATTGCCGCTTGGCGCAACGACACGGGCGCCGTCATGCACTGCCCGAGGTGCGGCGAGCCGGGCCTTGCGATTGCGGATCGTTCGGCGCGGCCTCACGCGGAATGGTATCAGTTATCCTGTGCGGCTTGCGGCCTGAGTGCGACGGTCCATATCCCGCTTGGAGCCGCGGTTCCGTCACTGGATTGAAATCGTGTCTCGAGCCAACTTGAACGGCAGAGCGCCGCGAGTGTTCCCTCCCCCTGGAGGGGGAGGCGGACATTGATGCGCCCTGCGGAGCTGTCCGATGAAGGTCAAGGGCAAGCCGCATCGCACCATCTGGCTCGCCGCCGACGGCTGGTCGGTCGAGGTCATCGACCAGACCCGCCTGCCGCACGCATTTGCCACCATCCCGCTGACGTCGGCCGAGGATGCCGCGCGCGCCATCCTTACCATGCAGGTGCGTGGCGCGCCGCTGATCGGCGTCACCGCGGCCTATGGCCTGTGCATGGCGCTGCGCCGGGACGCCTCCGATGAGGCCCTCGATGCGGCGATCGAGCACCTCGCAGCCCAACGGCCGACTGCCGTCAATCTGCGCTGGGCGCTCGAGGAGATCCGCGCCGCGGTTCGCAACCTCCCGCGCGGCGAGCGCGTCGCCGCCGCCTACCGGCGCGCCGCCGAGATCGCCGAGGAGGACGTCGAGTGCTGCCGCCGCATCGGCGTCAACGGGCTGGGCCTGATCCGGGAGATCGCGGCCGCGAACCCCAAGGGCGAGCGCGTCAACATCCTCACCCACTGCAACGCCGGCTGGCTCGCCTGTGTCGACTGGGGCACCGCCACAGCGCCGATCTATCATGCCCACGACGCCGGCATCCCGGTCCACGTCTGGGTCGACGAGACGCGGCCGCGCAACCAGGGCGCATCGCTGACCGCCTTCGAGCTCGGCGCTCATGGCGTGCCCCACACCATCATCGCCGACAACGCCGGCGGCCACATGATGCAGCAGGGCGAGGTCGATCTCTGCATCGTCGGCACCGACCGGGTCACCGCCAACGGCGACGTGGCGAACAAGATCGGCACTTATCTGAAGGCGCTCGCCGCCCGCGACAACAGCGTGCCGTTCTATGTCGCGCTGCCGCACTCGACGATCGACTGGTCGCTCGCCGACGGCTTCAAGATCCCGATCGAGCAGCGCTCGGCAAGCGAGGTGCTGGCGATGCCCGGCCGGCTTCCCGACGGCAGCGTCGTCTCCGTCGAGATCGCCGCCCCGGGATCGCCTGCGGCGAACCCCGCCTTCGACGTAACCCCGGCTCGCCTCGTGACCGGCCTCATCACCGAGCGCGGCATCGCGCCGGCAAGCCGCGAAGGTCTGCTCGGCCTCTATCCCGAGCGTGGACTGCCGGCGGATTGAGACAAACGCCGTCGCCGATCACGGTCTCGCGAAGGGCATCGCAACAGGCGGCCGGGGCTGCTAGTAACCACCCTCTGAGGGGCATCCAAGTCCTCGAGCATAAGGAGCTGGTCATGCCGCATGCACTGATCGCACTGATCCTGATGGCCTTCCTGGTGTTGCCCGCCGACGCGCACCATGGCTGGGGCAGCTACGACGCCAAGAAACCAGTGACCGTCGCCGGCAAGATCGAGACATCGCAGTTTCAGAACCCTCACGTCACCCTGACCGTGAAGGGCTCCGACAAGGTGTGGACGGTAACGCTCGCCCCGCCCTCCCGCATGCTGACACGCGGCGCCATCGAGAAGGTCGTCCCTGTCGGAGGCACGATCTCGGCCTATGGCTATCCCTCCACCCGCGAGAAGGACGAGATGCGTGCCGAGCGCATCACCGTCGACGGCAAGACCTACGAGATGCGCTGATGAACATGGAGGCGCCGGCCCTGCTGGTTGCCATCGAGGGCTCCGCATTCGGTGACGCGATACGCCAGTCGGTCTGGCTATATCCCGCGGCCAACGTCGCCCACATCGTGGGCCTGGCGTTGTTCGCGGGCGCAGTCGCCGTCATGGACTTGCGCATCCTCGGCGCCTTCGCCGCCACCACGCCGGAGAGCGTCGTCCGTCCTGCGCGGGGCGCGGCGATTGCGGCGATCCTGCTGATGCTGGCCTCGGGGCTGATCCTGTTCACCGCCGAGGCGAGCCACATCTCGCTCAACCCCGTGTTCCAGACGAAGGCGGCGCTCGTCGCGCTCGGCATCGCCAACGCGCTGCTGGTCGCACCGGCGCTGGCGCGCGCGCTCGCCGATACCCCCGCCTTCGTCCCCTTGCCGTCCAGGGTGCGCATGGCCGCCTTCGCTTCCATCTTCATCTGGCTGCTGGTCGCCGCCAGCGGCCGTCTGATCGCCTATCTCTGAGAGGTCAAATTCGTGCAGGTGAAAAGCCGCTGGAGTGACGCCGACGCCGCCAAGGCGGTCGAGACCTATGCGCGCAACGGCGTCCCCAAGGACATCGCGCTGCGTACCTACACGACGCGCCTGCTCGGCGGCGATCCGCTGCTCGTGCTGCACGGCGGCGGCAACACCTCGGTCAAGACCACGGTCGCCGACGTGCTGGGCAAGAAGCACAAGGTGCTGTGCGTCAAAGGCTCCGGCTGGGACATGGGCACCATCGAGCCGCCGGGCCTCCCCGCCGTGAAGCTCGCACCGCTGATCGAGCTGCGCCGCCTCGACCGGCTCTCCGACGAGGACATGGTCAACTTCCAGCG
>JBIOVC010000521.1:0-2966 GCA_044867545.1 Hyphomicrobiaceae bacterium
TAGTTGTCCGCCGCCTGGTTCATGGCAGGAGCGCAAATGGCGGATCGCAAGGGCAGGATCCCGGTCTCGATCCTGACGGGCTTCCTCGGCAGCGGGAAGACCACGGTGCTCAACCGTCTCGTACGCAATCCGGAGATGGCGCGCGCGCTCGTCATCATCAACGAGTTCGGCGAGATCGGGCTCGATCACGACCTGGTCGAAAGCGCCAATGACGACATGGTGCTGCTGCAGAGCGGCTGCATGTGCTGCACGGTTAGGAGCGACCTGATCGACGCACTGGAGGGCATGCGGCACAAGGCGGAGCAGGGAGATATTCCGCAGTTCGACCGGGTGGTGATCGAGACGACGGGGCTCGCCGATCCGGCGCCGATCCTGCAGGGCTTCATCTCGGACCCGGGGCTGGCGCAGCATTTCGTGCTCGACGGCGTAACAACCACGGTCGATGCGGTGAGCGGGAGCGCGACGCTCGACCGCCACATCGAGGCGGTGAAGCAGGCGGCGGTGGCCGACCGGTTGCTGCTGACCAAGACCGACCTTGCCGAGCGCGCGCAGGCGGCGGCGCTGGAAGCGCGGCTCAGACAGCTCAACCCGGCGGCGCCGGTCGTGCGCACGCTTCCCGACAGCGTGATCGGTCCGGATCTGCTGTTCGGCGCGGGGCTCTATGATCCGTCCGGCAAGAGCCGCGATGTCCGGCGCTGGCTCGAGGCGGAGAAGTATCTCGTCAGCGGCGCCTCGCATGGGCATGACCACGGACACGGGCACGACCATCACGGCGAGGCCCACGCACATCGCCACGCGCACGAGGACGTCAACCGCCACGACGACCACATCCGCGCGGTGTGCCTGGTATTCGACGATCCGATCCCGGGCGAGGCGCTCGACCGCTGGCTCGGCGCGCTGCTCCAGTTCAAGGGTCCCGACCTCTTGCGGTTCAAGGCGATCGTCAATGTCGCCGAGCTGCCGGGGCCGCTCATCCTGCACGGCGTGCAGCACGTGATCCATCCGCCGACGATGCTGAAGAGCTGGCCCGGTGAGGACAGGCGCACGCGGATGGTGTTCATCACCTACGACATCGACGAGGCCGCGCTCAGGACATCCTTCGAGCGGATGAAGGAGACCGTTTAGCCGGCTGCCTTCGACAGGCGGCGAGCCTCGCCCCGCTCCTGCCGGCCGCTCGTCGCGAATGCGGTCTCCATGAACTCGACGAAAGCGGTCGTCTTTGCCGGCAGGTGCTTGGAACGCGAGTGGTAGAGCATCATGCGCTCGCGGGAGAGCGCTAGGTCGGCGAGAATCGCCTTCAGCGTGCCACGGTTGAGCTCCTCGCTCACGGCATAGCGCGGCACCCGCGCGATGCCGATGCCCGCCAGAGCGAGCCTCGCCAGCACGGCCGAGCTGTTGGAGCAGAAGGTGCCCTTCACCTCGACGGTGGTCTGGCGGTTGCCGTCCCTGAACCACCACTCCTTTGCCGAGAAGGGCGACTCGACGAGGCAGTTGTGGCTGCGCAGCTCCTGCGGTCGAAGCGGCTCGCCGTGCCGCCGCAGATACTCGGGCGAGGCGCAGAGGACATGTTCGATGACGCCGATGTCCTTGCCGACGAGGCCCGGTCCGTTCGGCTTCGTCTCGCTGATGATGACGTCGCAGCCGTACTCGACGGGGTTATGGGTGGCGCCCTCTGTCACCAGCTCGACGCGGATGTGCGGGTGGCGGCGCATGAAGGCGGGGATGACCGGGGCGAGCAGCGTGCGGGCGAAGCCGGAGGTCGCCTGGACGCGGAGCGTGCCGTAGGGACCGGTCTCGGTGTTGCGGGCGGTGACGACGAAGTCCTCGAGCCCCTCCATGGCCTGCAGGCAGTTCCGGAAGAACTTCTCACCGATCTCGGTCAAGGCAACGCCGTGGGTCGATCGGCAGAGCAGCGAGAAGCCCAGCATGTCCTCCAGCTCGCTGATGTGCTTGCTGACGACCGAGGGCGTCGTGCGCAGATCGCGCGCAGCCTTGGTGAAGCTGCGCCGCTCGGCGACGCGCACGAATGTATTGAGCTTGTTCAGGTCCTTGACGGCTTGCATGGCGGTCGTCCGGAGCTCATCGGGCTGTCGGTCCGGAGGTCAGGCGAGCATAGCAAGGCCAGCGAGGGTTGGCACTGCCGATTGGCGTTAAGGATCGCCTCCAGTGCGACGCGCGCCCCTCGGAAAGACCGTTGTTCCAAGAAGATGGATACCCCCAGAGCCCATCGCCGGCTAGGACTCAGCGGTCATTCACCATGTCGCTCAGCGGGGAAGGGGAAACATGCCGGAGAAGGTGTTGGCCGTGAAGGGCGGGCGGTTGATCGACGGTACCGGCCGGCCGCCGATCGACAACGCGGTCATCCTCATCGAGAAGGGGCGGTTCAAGGCGGTCGGCAGCGCGCGCGACGTGCCGATCCCGGCGGGTGCGGAGATCGTCGACGTCACGGGCAAGACGGTGCTGCCGGGCCTTATCGACGGCCATGGCCACCTCGAGGACTTCCAGGGCGAGCTCTACCTGCACCTCGGCATCACCACCTGCTGCACGATCAACACCTTCCAGGACGGACCCTGGACGCGGGCCCAGAAGCAGGGCACCGCGCTCGGCAAGATCAAGGGGCCGCGCATCTTCATGGCGGGCCGGGCGATGGGCGGCGAGCGGGTCAGGCCCGAGGGCGCGTCCGACAGCCGCACCGTCCGCGGCAACATCGTGATCAGGACGGCCGAAGAGGCGCGCAAGGCGGTGCGGCGCAAGAAGGAGCTCGGCTGCGACCAGATCAAGCTCAACGAGTTCCTTTCCTTCGATCTCGTCAAGGTGGTGGTCGAGGAGGCGCACGGGCTCGGAATGCCGGTCATCACCCACAGTGTCGATGCGATCCAGTCGTCGAATGCCGGTGTCGACTCGGTCGAGCACATCTGGGCGATCGGAAACACCTCGATCCTCTATCCGCCGGCCCGCATGCAGCT
>JBIOVC010000522.1:0-18002 GCA_044867545.1 Hyphomicrobiaceae bacterium
AGGCATGACGGATGCGGTTATCTCCGCCCTCCAACGACTCTCGCAGGACGGCGACAGCGCGAGGAGCGCACGATGAGAACCGACCTGCCTGTCAACCGCTTCAAGCGTGCACTCGCGGAAAAGCGCCGGCAGATTGGTCTGTGGCTGACACTGACGAGCCCGGTTGCGACCGAGATCGCCGCCGGCGCCGGGTTCGACTGGCTGGTGCTGAGCACGTCGCCCACGATCGGCATCGCAACGTCAAGAATCGCTGGATCGGCCAGCGCATCAGCGATCCGCCGCTCGATTTCGCGCTGATCGCGCGCGGACAGGGCGCCGTGGGCATAGGGCCCGTTACCCAAGTTGCCCATGTCGGGCCGGCACTGCGTGAGGCCGTCGCCGCGTTGAAGGCTGGAAGTGTCTGCCTTGTGGATTTCCATGTCACCGCCGGCCAGGAGCGCGGCTTGGCGTCGACGGGCTACCGGGCCGTAAAATGAAGTTGGATCGCGTAGATTGTTGCGGGTCACTCGTGCCGATTACAGATAGCACTGGGAGCGGACTCTGCCGAGCGCGAGTCCTACGTCTCAAAAGCTGACATGGTTCCGCCCAGCGAGCTTTCACACTCGGTCGAGACCGTCCGATGCCGAGTATCCCCCATCGACAACTAGGCATGATCCGGTGACGAAGCCCGCTGCAGGCGAAGCAAGATAGAGCGCCGCGCCCACGACATCGGAGGGCTCGCCCCACCGGCCGAGCGGCGTCCTTCGCCGCGTCGCCTCGTAGTCCGGCGTGTCGCGCATGCTGGCGGTCATCTCGGTGTGGTGCCAGCCGGGCGCAATCGCGTTCACACGTATGCCGAGGGGCGCAAGCTCGATGGCGTTGGCGCGGGTCAAGCCGATCACGCCGTGCTTGGCGGCCGTATAGGCGACAAACAGCCCCCTGCTCGGACCGGTGAGCGCATAGATCGAGGCGATGTTAATGATGCTGCCCGAACGCCGCTGCGACATGACCCGGGCGGCGTGCTTGGTGCACAGGAATGCGCCCGTCAGATTAGTGGCCAGCACATGGTCCCAGGCTGAGCGCTCGAGCGCCATCACCGATGATCTGTTCACCGTGCCCGCGTTGTTGATCAGCATATCGAGGCTTCCGTAACGATCGGCGACGTCCTTGACGGCGCGCTCGACCGAGCCCTCGTCTGCAACGTCGAGCTCCAAGGCCAGACCGTCAGGGCCGAGCGCGGCGGCGACAGCCGCATTGCGGTCGGCGCGCCGGCCACCGATGGCAACGCGCGCGCCGGCATCGCGAAACGCCAGCGCCATGGCCCGGCCAAGGCCGCTGTTGCCGCCCGTGATCAATACGGCAAGGCCATCAACATTGAACATGGGGCCCATGGCGACATCTCCGGTCGCGCTCAATGCAACACGCTTAGCTTGTTGGCCTCCACCTGCTTCCACAGGTCCTCGATCAGGCCTGTGAACTGGATGCGCCCACGCTCGAGAACGTAGCCCCGCTCCGCGATCTTGGAGCAGAAGCGCAGGTTCTGATCGGCGGCCAGTAGCGTGATGCCCTCTCCCTGCAGGCGCTTGATCACGCCGATCAACTGCTGGACCAGCACCGGGCTCAGGCCTTCGGATGTTTCGTCGATCAGCAAGACAGTCGGACGCTGCGCCACGGCGCGGGCGATGGAGAGCAGCTTCTGCTCGCCGCCGCTCAGCACGGCGCCGTTGCGCTGCTTCAGGTCCGCCAGCAGCGGGAACATCCGATAGACCTCATCGAGCGTCACAGGATCACGAGCGCGATCGGTGAGCTTCTGCGCCAGGATCAGGTTCTCCTCGACCGTCAGGTGCGGGAAGATGCGGTGGTCGTCGGGCACCATGCCGAGGCCGCGCCGGGCGCGCTGATGCGGCCGCATTTCGGTAATGTCGTGGCCGCCAAAAGAAACACGCCCCTGCCGCCGCACCGGTGGTGTCAGGCCCATGATAGTGCGCATCAGTGCCGACTTGCCCGCGCCATTGCGCCCGAGCAAGGCCACCGTCTCGCCGGATCTGGCCGTCAGCGCGACGTGGCTCACCACCTCGACCTTGCCGTAAAAGCTCACCAGATCCTCGACCTCGAGCAACGGCATGACTGCATCCTGACCCTCAGATTTCGTCACCAAGATAGACCTCGCGCACCTTGGGGTCGTCCCTGATCGCACCGGGAGCGCCCTCCGCGAGGATCGCCCCGCGATGCATGACGGTAACCCAGTCGCACAGACCAAACACCACCTCCATGTCGTGCTCTATGATCACGAATGTGGTCCGGTGCGCCTGGCCGAGACCCTTGATGAGCTTGAGCATCTTGTCCCGCTCCTGCGGGCTGACCCCTGAGGTCGGCTCGTCCAAGAAGCACAGCCTGGGCTCGGTCGCGAGCGTGATGGCGAGATCGAGCCGGCGCTGCTGGCCGTGCGAGAGCTGATCGGCCTGCCGATGGCGCAATTCCCAGAGGCCCACCTCGCGCAGAGCTGCCTCGACCTCGTCACCAGCTTGTCGTCCGGCTGGTCTGAAGCAGCGGTAGTTCCAGCCGTGCCGTGTGATCCGCGCAATCTGCACGTTCTGGAATACGGTCATGCGGTCGAACACATTGACGATCTGGAACGTGCGGCACAGATTGCGCCGCACGCGCTCATCGGCGGAAAGGCCAGTGATGTCGGTCCCGCCGAGCTCAATACGCCCGGCGTCCGGCATCAGATGGCCGGTCAGGAGGTGTACGAGCGTTGTCTTGCCCGCACCGTTGGGGCCGATGATCCCGGTCACCCGACCCTCGGGGATCTCGATGTCAACGTGATCCACCGCGCGCATGCCATTGAAAGACTTGCTGAGCCCGGTCGCGGAGATCAGCGCGGTCATCGCTTGCCCTCCTCATCGCCGCCGGTCCAGCGCAGCAGTGTGCCGAGCACGCCGCCGCGGAAGCCGAGCACGATGACGATGACGATCAGCCCCATGGCCAGCATCCAGTGGTCTGTCAGCCGAACGATGATTTCCTTGATGCCGATGAACAGCACCGATCCGACGATCGGGCCGGCAAACACGTAGAGACCACCGATCAGCGCGGCGAGCACCGGCTCGGATGATGCCACCCAGTGGGCGTAGACCGGAGTGATAGTGCGCTCGAGCGGCGCCAGCAGGGAGCCGGCGAGACCCGCGTAAAGGCCGGCGATGACGAAGGCCACTAGTCGGAAGCGGCGGACCCGGATGCCGACGAACTCGGCGCGCAGCGCGCTGTCGCGGATCGCCTGGAAGGTGAGGCCCAGCGGCGACTGCACGATCCGGTACATGAGCCAAACCGCCGCCAGCGTCACCACCAGCACGAAATAGTAGTAGCTCGACAGCCTGCTCAAATCGATGCTGACCGCGACCAGATCGAGCGGCGCGCGTGGGATGCCGGTCAGGCCGTCATCGCCCCCGGTGACCTCCCGCCACCGCCATACCAGCGAGTGGATCATCATGCCGAAGCTCAGCGTCAGCATGGAGAAGTAGATCTCGGTGAGCCGAACCGAGAGGTAGCCGAGGAGCAGCGCGACGACGCCGGCAGCCAAGACGCCGCCGACAATGCCGACGAGGAGGGACGGCGCCTTGAGCAGGATCAGCGCGCAGCCGTAGGCGCCGACCGCGAAGAACCCGGCCTGGCCGAACGACAGCAGCCCGGTGTAGCCGAGCAGCAGGTTGAAGCCGAGCGCGAACAGCGTGAGCAGCATCATCTGCATCAGCAGGTAGACGCCAAAGTCGCCGACCCACTGCGGGACGCTGAGGAGGCCGATCACGCCCGCCGCGATAAGAGCCGCCATCATGCGTCGGCCGGCGAATTTCTCGATCATCACACTAGCGGCCTCCGAGCAGGCCCTGCGGCCGCAGAATGAGAACGGCGGCCATCAGCACATAGGGCAGGAACAGCTCGAACAGCGGGAACAGCATGGTGCTGTAGCTCGTCAGCATGCCGACGACGATCGCGCCGAGGAATGCGCCACGCAGGTTGCCGAGCCCGCCGATCACGGTGACGATGAAGGCCTGGACGATCATCGCTATGCCGAGTCCGGGTGAGACGGGACGCATCGGAATGCTGAGCGCGCCGCCCAGCGCCGCCAGCGCCGCGGCGAACATGAAGACGACGGTGAAGAGCCGGGGAACGTTCATGCCGAGCGCGGCACCCATCTCCCGGCTCCACGAGGCTGCCCGCACCATCCGGCCCCACCATGTCTTGTCGAACAGCAGCCATATGCCGAGGCCGACCAGCACGCCGACCGCGAGAATGAAAAGGTTGTAGACCGGGAAGGGACGCCCGAAGAGCGGGACCGCGCCGTCGAGCAGCGGCGGGATAGGCGGCACCATGAAGGCGCCGCCCCAGATGATCTTGACGAGGTCATCGAGCACCAGCACGAAGCCGTAGGTGAGCAGCAGCTGGAACGGTAGCTCGAGCCGGTAGATCGGTCGGAAGAAGACGCTCTCCATCAGCGCTCCGATGAGTGCGACCGCGGCCGCGCTGATCAGCACCGCCAGCCAGAAGTTCACGCCGAGCACGCCGTAGATGGTGAAGCAGAGGTAGGCGCCCAGCATGAACAGCGCACCGTGCGAGAAGTTCAGCACGTTGAGGACGCCGAAGGCTATGCTCAAGCCGGCCGCCAGCAGCCACAGATACATCGAGTAGGTCAGCCCAATGAGGCCCTGGTAGAGGTAGTTCTCCAAGCCCGCCTCCGAGCCAGCCGGGACCGCTGCAGGATTGCTGATCGCTGATAGGAAGCCGCCTGGTTAGGGTGGCATGAAGCGCGAGCCGGGCGGCGGCCGACGGTTGCGGCCGCCGCGCTCAGGCCCTGGCGATCAGGTCGGGATCGGCTCGAATGGCGGCCACCGGTAGTAGTCCTTCGGTGGATAGACGGCGAGGTCCGCCCCGACCACCGGGATCGGATGCTCTGCGAGCTTCACGATGCGGCCGCCCGGAACCGGGTAGACCGCCTGATGATCCTCTGGCCGGTAGGTGCGCACGCCGGCCGGCGTCTCGATGGTCATGCCCTCGAGCGCCTTGATGACGTCCGCGGTCTCGGTGCTGCCGGCCTTCTCGCAGGCCTGCTTCAGCGAATAGATCGCCGAATAGGTGGTCTCGGCCGAGTAGTTCGGGAACCGGCCCCAGCGCTCCTGGAAGCCGTCGACGAAGTCTGAATTGATCTTCTTCGTCTTGTCCTCCGACCAGGTGAACAGGTAGCGCCCCGTGCCCCACAGCTTGTCGTTGAAGCGCGGGATCTGCCCGGCAATGCCCTCGAGCACGTCGACCGAGCCTCCCATCGCCTGCCACCAGGCCCCGATCTTGTCGAATGCGCCCATGACGAGCGCGGTTCGCAACAGGCTGACGGCTTCGCCCGCCCACGGGGTGGAGAAGATGCCGTGCGGCTGCGCCGCCATCACCGAGGAGACGTGGCTGCTGAAGTCGATGGTCTGGAAGGGCGCCCAGGCCTCGGCCACGAACTCGACGTCCGGCCGAAGCTTCTTCAGTGTGGCTTTGAACATCGCCCACGACATGCGCCCATACTCGTAGTCGGCGCCGATGTTGGCCCAGCGGGTGATGTCCTGGCGTTTGGCGAAGATGTAGGCCGCCAGGATCGCGTCCTGATATATCGGCACCGAGACGCGGAAGATCTGGCGCACCTTGTTCTTGTAGCAGATTTCCTCGGTCAGCCGGTGCGTGGCGGCGTGGCTGAAGATCATGATGCGGTTGAGCTCGGCAAGCACCGGGCCGACCGCCATCGCGCTGCCGCTCGAGTCGACGCCGACGAGGAAGTGAGCGCCCCAGTCGGACACTTGACGGCGCGCGTTGCGGACGGCCACGTCGGGTTTGAGCTCTTCGTCGACGAAATTGAACTCGACGTTGCGCCCTAGAATGCCGCCGGCCCGGTTGATCTGCTCGATAGCCAGCAATCCGCCCATGCGCATCTGCCGGCCATAGTCGGCGTGGGCTCCGGACAAGGCACCCTGACCGCCGATGCGGATCGGCTGCTTGGCTTGCGCCCAGGCGAATCCGTACTTGCTGACATAGGCGCCAGCGCCAACCGCGCCGGCGATGAACGTTCGTCGGTTCGTCCTCATGGGTTCCTCCCTTGCCTTTCTCGAGGCAAAGCTAATGGGGCGCCGGCAGAGCCTCGCTGCTCGCAAAGCGCCGAGGATCGTTATAGAAATGGCCGGCTCACTTGTCACCGAAATTGCCGGAAATAGACTTGCGTTTTGTCCCTGTGGGGTGGTCCAGGATGGACTTTTGCATCTCGCCGCAGATCGAAAATCTGAGGTCCCGGATTTCCTCGTTCGCGGAGCGGGAGCTGCTGCCGCGCGAGGCCGATCCTTCGTCATTCGACGCGCACGAGAACATTCGCCTCGATGTGCTCGAGAAGTGCCGTCAGAAGGCCAGAGCCGAAGGCCTCTGGTGCCTCCAGCTCAAGCCCGAGACCGGCGGCCTGGGGCTAAGCAAAGTAGGTATTGCGGTCTGTTACGAGGCCATGAACCGCTCGATCTTCGGCCCCGTCACCTTCAATTCCGCGGCGCCCGATGACGGCAACATGATGCTGCTCGAGGCCGTCGGCACGCCGGCGCAGAAGGAGCGATGGCTTACGCCGATTGTCGCCGGACGTGTGCGCTCCGCCTTCGCCATGACGGAGCCGCACCCGGGAAGCGGCTCCGATCCCGCCATGATGCTAACGCGCGCCGAGCGCCGGGGGAGCGTTTACGTCGTCCATGGCCGCAAGTGGTTCATCACCGGAGCCGAGGAGGCCGAGCTTTTCATTTTGATAGCGCGTACGTCCGGCGATCCGCGCACCGGGCTCTCGGCCTTTCTCTATCACCGGGAGCAGCCCGGCTGGCGCATCACCCGTCGCATCCCGATCATGGGGCCGGAGGAGCACGGCGGACACTGCGAGCTTGAATTCGACGGACTCGAGATCCCGGCCGACAATGTCCTGATGGGCGAAGGCGAAGGCCTGCGGGTCGCGCAAATCCGCCTTGGGCCCGCCAGGCTCACACACTGCATGCGCTGGCTCGGCCTCGCCAAGAGGTGTATCGAGATCGCCCGGGAATACGCGGGACGGCGTGAAGCCTTCGGGGTGAGGCTCGCCGACCGGGAGAGCATCCAGCTCATGCTCGGCCGGCTTGCCATGGACATCGAGATCGGCCGCCTTCTGGTGATGAAGGCTGCCTGGGAAATCGACCGGGGAAGCTTTGCGCGGAAGGAAGTGTCGATGGCGAAGGTGCATGTCGCCAATCTGCTTCACGATGCGGCGGACGTCGGCATCCAGATCAATGGGGCCCGTGGGTATTCCAAGGACACGGTCCTCGAGTGGATCTACCGATACGCGCGGCAGGCGCGGCTCGTGGACGGCGCGGACGAGGTCCACAGCATGGTGCTAAACCGTGCCCTCGCCAAGGAGGGCCGGGACTTCTGGCGCTGGGCGGTGGAGGAGAGGTGAGCCTAAGCCGGCCCGTTTGATCAGGACTGACCGCCATGATGGCCGAGAGACACCTGGCGCCGCGCCCGGCAAATTTCCAGGCGCTTACGCCGCTCGAATTCCTGCAGCGGACTGTGTCGATCGCTCCGGACCACTTGGCCGTGATTTCCGGGCCCGAGCGCCTCACCTACCAGGAGTTCGCCACGCTGGTCGGACGCTTTGCCGCGACGTTGCGCAGGCAGGGAGTGAAGCGCGGTGATGTCGTCTCGATAATGGCGCCGAACCGGGCGGAGATGCTTGCCGCCCACTACGCCGTTCCCATGGTCGGAGCGGTGCTCGGCGCCATCAATACGCGGCTCGACGCAGCCACCGTCGGCTACATCCTGGAGCATTCCGGAAGTCGTCTCCTCATCGTCGATTCGAGCTGCGTGGCGACGGCGGGAGCCGCGGTGCGTTCTATTGCGGCTCGCGTACAGATGCTTGTCCTCGATGGCGAGGGGACACCGGGTGAGACCGGCAGCTTCGAGGCGCTCATTCAAGACGTGGAACCAGAGCCGATCGATACGAAAGACGTGGCCGACGAGTGGCAGCCGATCTGCCTGAACTACACCTCCGGCACCACCGGCCGGCCGAAAGGCGTCGTCTACCACCATCGCGGCGCGCATCTGAACACGCTAGGCAACGTCATTTCGCTCGGGTTCAACTCTGGCACCGTCTACCTCTGGACCCTGCCGATGTTCCACTGCAACGGCTGGTGCCACACTTGGGCGGTGACCGCGGCCGGCGGCACTCATGTCTGTCTGGAAAGAGTCGATCCTGCCCTGATCTTCCGCGGCATCGAGGAGCACGGCGTCACCCACCTCTGCTGCGCGCCCGTTGTGCTTTACCTGCTGCTCAACCATCCCGATCGCAAGCTGCGCAATCCGGAGCGGCGGATCACCGTCGGTACCGGCGGGGCGGCTCCGACGACCGCGCTCATCCAGCAGCTCGACGCGCTCGGCATGGATCTCGTGCATCTCTACGGGCTGACCGAGTCCTTTGGGCCGGCCACTCTCTGCAAGTTGGAGGGCGATCTCAGCGACTTGCCCGCCGCGAATAAGGCCCGCGTGCTGGCCCGGCAGGGCGTGCGCCATCCGACGGCGAGCCGGGTGCGCGTCGTCGATCCGGCCGGCAGCGATGTGGCGCGCGATGGCGCCGTAATGGGCGAGATCGTGCTCAGGGGGAATACGCTGATGGCCGGCTACTACCGCGACGAAGCGGCTACCGAAGCCGCGTTCGCGAACGGGGAGCTGCATACCGGCGACCTCGCCGTCCGCCATCCCAACGGGCACATCGAGATCAAGGACCGCTCGAAGGATATCATCATCTCGGGTGGGGAGAACATCTCGAGCCTGGAGGTGGAGAGCGTGCTGCACCAGCATCCGGCAGTGCTGATCGCCGCCGTCGTCGCCCTTGCCGATGCCAAGTGGGGCGAGGTGCCGTGTGCCTGCATCGAGCTCAAGCCGGGTGTCCCCGCTCCACCGGTCGAGGAGCTGGTGGCGTTCTGCCGGGAGCGGCTTGCCGGGTTCAAGATTCCGAAGCGCTTCGTGTTCCGTGAGCTGCCCAAGACGGCCACCGGAAAGATCCAGAAGTTCTCGCTGCGGGCCGAGCTGAAGTCTCTCAAGCTAGGCGGACCCGATTCACTCGAATGACGAGCGAGCAACGACCAGCGGGAGTCGACCTCGATCAGGATCGCCTGGACGGCTTCCTTCGGCGGTCGGTTGAGGGGCTCTCCGGGCCGATGCGGATCGAGCGCGTCTCGGGCGGGCAGTCCAATCCCACCTTCTTCGTCACCTACGACAGCCGCCGCCTGGTGCTTCGCAAGAAGCCGCCGGGCACGCTGCTGCCCTCTGCCCACGCCATCGACCGCGAGTTCCGCGTGATCTCGGCGCTGGCCCAAACCGATGTGCCGGTGCCACGAGCCGTGCTCTACTGCGAGGATGCCGACATCGTCGGTACGCCCTTCTATGTGATGGAGCGTCTCGACGGGCGGGTATTCCATGACTGCGCGCTGCTCGGCGTGCCGCCTGCGGAGCGCGGCCTCATGTATCGCTCCCTTGCCGAGACGCTGGCGGCTTTGCACAACGCTGATCCCACCCTCATCGGGCTTGCCGACTATGGCAAGGCCGGCAACTACTTCGCCCGCCAAATCGCCCGCTGGACCCGTCAGTGGGAGCTGTCGCGCACGCGGGAGAGCGCCGAGCTGGAGCGCCTCATCGCCTGGCTTCCCGCCCACATCCCGGCCGATGACGCGACCGCCATCTCGCACGGCGACTACCGCATCGGCAACGTCATGTTCCATCCACGCGAGCCGCGCGTGATCGCGATCCTCGACTGGGAGCTCTCCACGCTCGGCCATCCGATGGCGGACCTCGCCCACAGCACGATCGCCTGGCACTCGCGTCCCGACGAGTACGGCGGCCTCGAGGGCCTCGATCTCGGTGCGCTCGGCATACCGGGACAGGACGAGTATGAGGGCGACTACTATCGCCGCGCGATGCGCCGGCTGCGGCTCGCCCCCTTTCATCTTGCCTTCGCGCTGTTCCGGTTCGCGGTGATCTTCGAGGGCATTGCCCAGCGCGCACGGGACGGCAGCGCGGCGGCTGCGAATGCCGCCGATGTAGGCAATCGCCTTGGGGCGAGCTTTGCGCGGCGCGCGGTCCGCGTCATGGAGGGGGAATAGCGCCGTCTCACGGCCGACCACAGGTTTGGCGAGGCGCAGACTTGCGAAACCAGATGTCGCAAACGACCGATCGCGGTCGTGTCAGCGGAGCGTCTCGAACAAGCCCTGGAAAAGGCGAGTACCCCGCTCGATCGAGGAGATCAGCATGTGCTCGTGGTGCGTGTGTGCGCCTTCGCCCTCGACCCCCAGGCCATCGAGCGTAGGCACCCCGAGCGCTGCGGTGAAATTGCCGTCCGAGCCACCGCCGTTGCGCGGGCCGCTTTCCAGCGTGACGCCCAGGTCCCGCGCCACCGCCACCGCCTTGCTGAACAGGGCCTCGACCTTGCTATCGCGATCGAAGGGTGGACGCGTGACGCCGCCCGAAACGGTGATCTCGACCTCGGGATCGGGAGACTTGAGCGAGCGGAACCGAGCCTCCATCTCCACCCCTGACTGGGCATCGCAGATGCGCAGGTCGGCGTTGATCCTGCAGTGCTCCGGCACCACGTTGACGCCGGTGCCGCCACTGACGAGACCGACGTTGGTCGTGATGCCACGCGCATAATCGGTGAAGCCTTCGACCTCGAGGATGATCTTGGCGATCGCGCGGATGGCACTTCGGCCGTCGGCGTGTGCATCACCCGCATGCGCCGGGCGCCCGTGTGCTTCGATCAGGAACCGCCCGGTGCCTTTGCGCGTGGTGACCACATTGCCGTCGTGCCTGGGCTCGGTGACGAGCACGTACTTGTTGCGGCGGGCCTCGGCTTCAATGTGCTTGCGTGAGGCTACGCTGCCGACCTCCTCGTCCGGCGTGAACATCAAGGTGATTGGGAGCGTGCCCTCGGGTCTCGCCTGCGCCAGTCGCTGAAAGGCGGCAATGGCCAGCACCACGCCACCCTTCATATCGTAGATGCCGGGACCGTACGCCCTGTCGCCCTCGATGCGAAAGGGCAGCTCGCTGATGATCGTGCCCACCGGATGCACGGTATCCACGTGGCTCAGCACGAGGATCCCGGGCATATCGCGCCCAGGATCGCTGCGTACCTTGAGGATGTCGCCAAATCGATCGTCGATCTTGAAGCGCTCGCACGCGGCGCCGGTCCCAGCGAACCAGCCCGAAATGGTGTCAAGCACGCGATTGACGCCAGCCGGGTGGCTGGTCGGGCTCTCAATTGAGGTAATGACCCGGATCTGCTCGAGAATAGCGTCTCGGTCAACGGGCGTGTCGAGGAAGGAGGGCATCAGTGCCTTCAAACGCAATCGCCTTGGGCGAAACGGCCAAAATATGGGCCTGATCCGACGGTGCTTTTGTTTTGCACGACCCGGAATTCCGTGCAAGCTTGGGTTCAGCACGCAACCGTTCGGGAGGACTTCCGATGTTCGTCGCGCGTTGCCTTGCGGGCTGCTTTGCCCTGGGTGCTCTTACCCATCCTGTCGTGGCTCAGGAATTGCGTGTTGGACTTGCGGCCGAGCCCTCCGCGATCGATCCCCACTTCCACAATCTGTCGCCCAATAACGCCCTGCTTTCCCACGTCTTCGAGCGCCTAGTCGAAACCGATGCCAAGAACAAGCTGATCCCGGGCCTCGCCGAGAGCTGGAAGACCGTCAACGACACGACCTGGGAGTTCAAGCTCCGCAAGGGCGTGAAGTGGCATGACGGATCGCCGTTCACCGCCGACGACGTGATCTTCAGCTTCGAGCGGGCGCCGAATGTGCCCAACAGCCCATCGAGCTTTGCGCCGATGGTGAAGGGCAAGACGGTCAAGAAGATCGACGACCACACGATCCAGATCTCGACCGCGGGGCCCTATCCGCTGATGCCGAACGATCTGTCCAATCTGCTCATCGTCTCCAAGAAGCACGGCGAGGGCGCCAAGACCGAGGACTACAACTCGGGCAAGGCGGCGGTCGGCACCGGGCCCTTCAAGTTCGCCGAGTATGTGCCAGGCGATCGTATCGTGTTCGCTCGCAACGACGCCTACTGGGGCAAGAAGCAGCACTGGGCCAAGGTCATCGCGCGGCCGATCAAGGCCGGGCCGGCGCGCGTTGCGGCGTTGCTCGCAGGCGATGTCGATCTGATCGAGGACACGCCGACCCCCGACATCGAGCGTCTCAAGAAGGAAGCAAAGGTGGAGCTGTCGCAGGGCGTGTCGCGCCGCGTGATCTACTTCCACATGGACCAGTTCCGCGACGAGAGCCCGTTCATCAAGGGCAAGGACGGCAGCGCCATCAAGAACCCGCTCAAGGACGTGCGCGTCCGGCGTGCGCTTTCCATGGCCATCAACCGTGACGCCATCGTCAGCCGGGTCATGGAGGGGGTCGCCATCCCCGCCGGACAGCTTCTGGCCGAAGGGTTCTTCGGCGTATCTCCCAACGTGAAGCCGCCGGCCTTCGATCCGGAAGGCGCCAAGAAGCTGCTCGCCGAGGCCGGTTTCCCCAACGGCTTCAAGATGACGTTGCACAGCCCCAGCGGACGCTACACCAACGACGTCAAGATCGCGGAGGCCGTCGCGCAGATGCTCACCCGCGTGGGAGTCGAGACATCGATCGAGACGCTGCCGCCGGCGGTGTTCTTCAGCCGCGCCTCGACCGGGGCCAACGGCCAGCCCGAATTCAGCTTCATCCTGGTTGGGTGGGGCTCCGACACGGGCGAAACCTCGAGCCCGCTGCGCTCGCTGCTCGGCACCTTCAGCAAGGAGAAGGGCTCAGGCTCTGCCAACCGCGGTCGCTACTCCAATCCGGAGCTCGACAAGCTGATCGATCAGGCGCTTGCGACTGTCGACGATGAGAAGCGCCAGGCGACGCTTGCCAAGGCGGTCGAAGTCGCGATGGGCGATGTCGGGATCATCCCGTCCCACTATCAGATCAACACCTGGGCGACCAAGAAGGGCTTGAGCTACGAGGCCCGGCCCGATGAATACACGCTTGCCATGAGCGCGAGCGCACGCAAATGAGGCGGCCGGCGGCGCGCTGCACAAGCGCGCCGCACCGGCAAAGCAGGCACCGAGCCCGCTGAGCGAGGGTGGCGCTGCGCCAATGACCGCATTCATTCTCCGCCGTTTGATGCAGAGCATGATCGTGGTCGCGGCGATGTCGGTGGTCGTGTTCCTCGGCGTTCACGTCATCGGCAATCCCGTCTATCTGCTGATCAACCCGCAGGCTGATCAGCACGAGATCGAGGCGACGATCAGCGCGCTCGGCCTCGACCGGCCGATCTGGGAGCAATACTTCTACTTCGTGACCGGTGCCCTCAGCGGCGATCTCGGCAAGTCGTTCATCTTCGGCGAGCCGGCGCTGAAGGTGATCCTGCAGCGCATGCCGGCGACGCTGGAGCTGGCGCTGGCCGCGCTCGCCATGGCGATCCTGATCGGCATCCCGCTCGGCCTCTACGCGGGGCTCAAGCCCGAAAGCCCGGTTTCCAAGACCATCATGGCCGGCTCGATCCTGGGCTTCAGCCTGCCCACCTTCTGGGTCGGGCTCATGCTCATCATGGTTTTCGCCGTGATGCTCGGCTGGCTGCCCTCGACCGGGCGCGGTGAGACGGCCACCTTCCTCGGCATCACCTCGAGCCTGTTCACGCTCGATGGGCTACGCCACGTGCTGCTGCCGGCTCTCAATCTGGCGCTCTTGAAGATCTCGCTCGTCATCCGCCTGACCCGGGCCGGCACGCGCGAGGCGATCCACCAGGACTACATCAAGTTCGCGCGGGCCAAGGGCCTGTCGCCGCGGCGGATCATCGGCGTGCACCTCTTGAAGAACATCCTGATCCCGATCGTCACCGTGCTCGGCATCGAGTTCGGCAACCTCGTCGCGTTCTCGGTCGTCACCGAGACGATCTTCGCCTGGCCCGGCATGGGCAAGCTGCTGATCAGCTCGATCCAGACGCTCGACCGGCCGGTGATCGTCGCCTACCTCATCATCATCGTGCTGATGTTCGTGGTCCTCAACCTCGTCGTCGACGTCCTCTACTCGGTGCTCGACCCGAGAGTGAGGCTCGGGGAGCGGCAAGCATGAGCCTGGCTGAGACCGAGCTCGCGCCCGATGCCGAACGGGACCAACCGGCCGCCGCGGCGGAGACGCCGCTGCGCCAGTTCTTGAGCGACTACTTCGAGAGCCCTATCGCGACTGCAGCTCTTGCCCTGCTCGCCCTGCTCATCTGCCTTGCCATCCTGGCGCCGTTCATCACGCCGCAGAATCCGTACAACCTGGCGGAGGTCGACGTCCTCGACAGCCGGCTGCCGCCGGGCTCCAAGAGCATGACCGGCTACACCTCCTGGCTCGGCACCGACGGGGCAGGCCGCGATCTCTTAAGCGCCATGCTCTACGGCCTCAGGATCTCGCTTGCCGTCGGCGTGATGTCGGGCCTCATCGCCACCGTACTCGGCACGCTCGTCGGGCTCACCGCGGCCTATGTCGGCGGGCGGGTCGAGGCGCTCATCATGCGCATCGTCGACATGCAGCTCTCCTTCCCCGCCATCCTGATCGCGCTGATGCTGATCGCGGTGCTCGGCAAGGGCGTCGACAAGATCGTGATCGCGCTCGTCACGGTGCAGTGGGCCTACTATGCGCGCACGGTGCGCGGCACCGCACTGGTCGAGCGGCGCAAGGAGTACGTCGAGGCGGCCCGGTGCCTGGGGCTCAGCCACACCCGGATCCTGCTGAAGCACATCCTGCCCAATTGCCTCCCGCCGCTGATCGTGGTGGCTACCGTCCAGGCGGCGCATGCCATCGCGCTTGAGGCGACGCTCTCGTTCCTCGGCGTCGGGCTGCCGCAGACCGAGCCCTCGCTCGGCCTGCTGATCGCCAACGGCTTCGAGTACATGCTGTCCGGCAAGTACTGGATCAGCTTCTTCCCGGGGCTCGTGCTGCTCATCACCATCCTCGCCATCAATCTGGTCGGCGACCAGCTCCGCGACGTGCTGAACCCGAGGCTCAGGCGATGAGCGGGGAGGGGCAGAGCACGGCGCCGACGCTCGAGGTCGCCGGTCTCAGGACCCACTTCTTCACCAAGGCCGGCGTCGTGAAGGCCGTCGACGACGTAAGCTTCAAGGTGGCTGCGGGCGAGGTGCTGGGCCTCGTCGGCGAGTCCGGCTGCGGCAAGACGGTCACCGGCTTCTCGATCTTGGGTCTCGTCGATCCGCCAGGGAGGATCGTGGCGGGCAGCATCCGCCTCAACGGTCGCGAGCTCATCGGACTCGGCGGTGAGCAGCTCAGGTCGCTGCGGGGAAACCGCATCGCCATGATCTTCCAGGACCCGATGATGACGCTGAACCCGGTGCTCCGAATCGATACGCAGATGATCGAGGCGGTGCAGGCCCATTCCGGCCTCGACCGGGCAAGCGCTCGGGAGCTTGCCCGCGCCGCCCTCGCCCGGGTCGGCATCCCGGCGCCGGAGAAACGGCTCGAGACCTATCCGCACGAGCTCTCGGGCGGCATGCGCCAGCGCGTTGCCATCGCCATCGCGTTCATCAACAAGCCGGATCTCATCATCGCCGACGAGCCGACCACTGCACTCGATGTGACCATCCAGGCGCAGATCCTCTACGAGGCGCAGAAGCTCTGCCAGGAGACCCGGACGGCGATGATCTGGATCACGCACGATCTGGCCGTGGTCTCGGCGCTGGCCGACCATATCGCCGTGATGTACGCGGGGCGCGTCGTCGAGCAGGGCCGGGCAGCCGAGGTCATCGGCTGCCCGCTGCACCCCTACACCAAAGGCCTGCTCGGCTCGGTGCCGAGCGCCAACCGGCGCGGTGCGCGCTTGGCGCAAATCCCGGGCATGCCGCCCTCGCTGCTGAAGCCCCCGGCAGGGTGCAGCTTCCGCCCGCGCTGCCCGAAGGCTGCCGCCGAGTGTGTGGCCGAGCCCGAGGTCACGGAGCCGCTGCCCGGCCGGCGGGTGCGGTGCTTCCGCCCGATCCTGGCCGAAGCCGTGTTATGAGCGCCCCGCTCCAGGTTCCGCTCATCGAGGCGCGCGCCTTGAGCAAGCGATTCATCAAGTCTCTCGACTTGGCCGGGCGCCTGGCGGCACGGATCGGCGCCAGTCCGGGCGAGACCATCGTCCATGCCGTCGACTGCGTCGATCTTGCGATCGCGAAGGGCGAAGTGGTGGGCCTCGTCGGCGAGTCAGGATGCGGGAAATCGACGCTCGGCCGCATGATCGCCGGGCTGCTCGAGCCGACCGAGGGCGAGGTGCTGTTCAAGGGCAGGGCCCGGTCGGCGATGACGCCAAGCGAGGCGCGGGCGGCCAGGCTTGCGGTGCAAATGATCTTCCAGGACCCGCATGCCTCGCTCAATCCGCGGGCGAGGGTCGAGACGATCGTCGGTGAGGCGCCGATGGTGCACGGGCTGGTAGCGCCCGCCGAGCTTTCTGCCTACGTGGACGATATGCTGACGCGGGTCGGCCTCGATCAGGCGCTGAAGCGCCGCTATCCCCACCAGTTCTCCGGCGGCCAGCGGGCCCGCGTCGGCATCGCCCGCGCGCTGGCGGTGAGGCCCGAGTTTCTCGTTTGCGATGAGGCGATCGCCGCGCTCGACGTGTCGATCCAGGCCCAGGTCATCAACCTGTTCATGGACCTGCGTGCCGCCTACGACCTCACCTACCTCTACATCAGCCACGACTTGGGCGTGGTCCAGCACATCTCGAACCGTATCGTCATCATGTACCTCGGCCGCGTGGTCGAGATGGCGCCGTCGGAGGAGCTGTTCCGCGCGCCCAACCATCCTTACGCGCAGGCGTTGCTCGCCGAGATGCCGAGGGTGGCTCCCAACAAGCGCGCCTTCCACCCGGTCAAGGGCGAGATCCCCTCCCCGCTCGATCCGCCCAGGGGCTGCCATTTCCATCCGCGCTGCCCGCACGCCATGGCGCGCTGCAGGAGCGAGGCGCCGGCCTTGAGGGAGATCGCACCCGCGCGATGGTCGGCCTGCCACCTGAATGACGGGCCATAGCGCGGCAGGTGCATCGAGCCCTACGCACCGGCTTCGCGGTAGGAGATGCGCAGGCTCGAGGGCCCAAGGCGCTCTGGCAGAGATACGAACGCGCTCCGGTGCGGAGCGCCGAAGTCCTCGTACATGCGAATGAGGCGTGGGTTGAGGAGCTCCTGCACCGTCTCCGGAGCACCGAACGCGGGCGCCGACTTCGCCAGGCAATACTCGAACTCGACGTCCGAGCATTTCGGCATCGGGTACATGTCCCGGCTGTCGAACTTGGTCGGCCGCTCGTGGATCCATTCGGCCGTGGCGCCCAGCGCGACGATGTTGGCCGGCGCGATCACCTTGAAGGTGGCAAACTCTCCCGTCCGCTGGTTCTTGATGCGGAAGTGCACATCTCCCGGTGCCGGCGCCTCCACCGTCAGCTCCGCCAGGATCCTGTCGCCGACCTCGACCGTGATCGGGATCGGGTACGGCACGTGATGCTCAGGGCGATCCCTCACCCACCATTGCCACCAGGCGCCAAGGTCGGAGGTCAGCGTACCGTTGACCAGGGAGATGTGCTGGCTGGTGCCGATCTGCGGCAAGGTGTTGTAGGGGCGGTGGCCGCCGATGCCGATCCAGGTGGAGCAGCGGTATTCGGGATCGACAGGATCTGCATCATTCGGAGCAACCCTCGGTATGGTGGGCTCGGGCACACACCAGGCACCCGCAACGTAGAAGAAGCGGTTGGGCCGCGCGGGGGTGATGCAGGCGCCGGACCAGTTCCGGCTGTCCCCGAGGTGGCCGGCAGTGCCTCTTGCCAGGATGCTGGCGCGCCGCTTGGGGTCGCTGCCATGCCGGGCGAAAGCCAGCTGGCGCCTCTCGACGGATGCAAAGTCGGGCACGACGAAGTCCGTCGGCGGCTTCAGCATCTCTTCCCAGAAGCGGAACCGG
>JBIOVC010000523.1:0-19413 GCA_044867545.1 Hyphomicrobiaceae bacterium
ATGACGTTGTCGAGGAAGTCCATCCGGCCCTTGTGCTTGAACTCGCGCTCGTCGAGCAGCTTCAGCTTGACCGGCATCGACGTCCGCCCGCCGGTGGTCTCGCCGTGGACGTCGCTCGCGCGCAGCAAGCGCAAGTAGGAGGATTCATCGAAGCTGAACTCGAAGTGGATCGGGTCGGTCGACACGATGGTGGCGAGCAAGGTCGTGTTGCCGGTCGTGCCGCCGGTGACCAGGTTGCCCGGCGACACGCGGCGGTCGCCGATGCGGCCGGCCATCGGCGCGCGCAGCTCGGTGAACTCGAGGTCGAGCTCGGCCTGGCGCACGGCTGCCTCGTTGGCGAGCACGGAGGCCTCGGCGTTGCGCTTGGTCTGCAGGCGCTGCTCGTAGATCTGCTCGGTGATGGTCTTGTCGCGGACGAGCTGCGCGCCGCGGGTCACATCGGCGTCGGCGTACAGCAGGTTGGAGCGGGCCTGGGCAAGAACCGCGCGCGCCTGGTCGAGCGCGTTGCGGAAGGGACGCGGGTCGATCGTGAACAGCAGGTCACCCTGCTTGACCATCTGCCCGTCCTGGAAGTGCACCTTCTCCAGATAGCCCGACACGCGGGCGCGCACCTCGACAGAATCCACGGCGAGGAACCGGCCAACGTATTCCTGCAGGTCGCTGACGGTCCGCTTCTCGGGCGTGGACACGGTGACCTGCGGCGGCGGTGACGCCCCTTTGCTGGAGGGTCCGGAAGGTCCGCCCTGCCCGCAGGAGACGATGACCGGCATCAGCACCAGGAGGCCTACGTGGCTTGCGAGCGTGCGGACGGTCGGCATGAGTGATCCGGTCGGTTCGGCCGTATGTTGCGATGCGGCAATATATGTGGCCGGGCCGGGCAAAAGGAGTCCCTATTGGGGTCCCGAGTGCGGCCAATCGTACGCTGCCTCAACTTCGCTCGGTTTGAACCGCATAGGGCTGGCTTCATGGACGGTGTGTGCTGCAGTCCACAGCGGACGGAGGAATCCGCCGGCCTGAGGCCCGGCTGTTGATGCGGCGCCAACTCCGGTCCAGCATTCGCTCTCGGGGTCAACAAACAGCAGTGAACATCGTGAGTCGGACCTTCGGCTGGAGTCTGCGGCTGGTCGCGCGCCTCATGGGCGCGGCTGCCGTCCTTGCGGCGAGCACCGTGTTGGTGCCTCCGCCGGCGCATGCAGCGGACAAGGCCGAGGCGGCGACGATTCCGCTCAGCGTCGCCGTGTTCACCACGACCAGCACGCGACCGGAGCGCTGCTATGAATCCGGCGGGTCGCGGGCGATCCGCCACTTCGTCACCCAGGAGATCGCGCGTATCAACCGGGAGGGCGGGTTTGCCGGACACACGCTCGGCATCCAGTTCCTCGACGACAACCAGGACCCCGAGCGGACGATCGCCAACACCCGGCAGGCGATTGCCAACAAGAACACGGTGGCGATGGTCGGGATGTCGAGCATCGCCCGCGCTGCCGACGTCTTCAAGGCGGTCGGCCAGGAGATCGGCGACAGCGGCATCCCCTTCCTGTCCGACATCGGGCTCAGCGGCGCGTTCGGGAAGCAGACCAACGTCTATTCGATCCGCACCTCGCAGGAGGACGAGCGGATCCCGGTGATGCAGGTCTTCA
The DNA here is from genome assembly GCA_044867545.1 of Hyphomicrobiaceae bacterium. Lineage (GTDB taxonomy): Bacteria > Pseudomonadota > Alphaproteobacteria > Rhizobiales > Hyphomicrobiaceae > DATLZB01. The sequence continues at coordinate 1,641 of JBIOVC010000523.1, forward strand.
TCAAGGATCTGCAGGTCAAGCGGATCGCCTTCATCGGCATCAAGGGCAACCTCAACAGTGACCTCCTCGGCGACGGCATCGGCAAGATGCGGGACGGGCCGACGCTGGTCTCCGACCACAGACTGCCGGTGGCCGAGCGCAAGCTCGACACCGCTGCGCTCGCCAAGGCGATCGAGGACATCAAGCAGCGCGAGGCCGACCTCATCATCGTCGGCGCCGGCGGGCGGCTCGGCGCGGACGTGCTCGCCGGCCTCGTCGAGGAAGGCGTGAAGGCGCCGCTGTTCTTCTCCTTCGGCGTCAATCGCGTCTTCCAGCTCGCGGGCGTCGTCGCCTACCCGAGCCCGGTCTATCAGCTCGCATGGGACGGGCCGACCGATTCCTTCAACGAGCGCCTTCGCCAGCGCATCCTGCGCAGCAATCCCGAACGGCTGATCTTCGGCGGCATCCGCAATCCGAGCGCGCCCGGATGGAAGACCGGAGAGTGCCGGAACCCGGAGGAGGAGGATCCGGATGCGCCGCCGAGCGTGTTCGATCCGCGCAACCTGTTCGCGATCGGTCTCGGCACGCAGTATGCGGACATGGTGGCGCTGATCGCGGAGGCGGTCAAAGGAGCGCGGGCCGACGCGGATGTGGCCCAGCTGCGCCGGCAGATCCTGGAGGAGCTGAAGACGACCTATGTGGTCGGCAGCGGCGCCTTCCGCGGTCAGTTCGACAACTGGTCGTTCCGGCGGGCCTCGCGCACCGCGAGCCGCACCCCGCTCATCCTGCACCGGCCGGCGGGCGCCACCAGCATGCAGCTCGCGCCGAACCAGTATGTTCGGGTCAGATCGGACGGGCTGCGTCGCATCCGCACGCTCTATCTCGACGTCGATATGATCCGGCTGTTCCGGGTCGACGACAACGAGAAGAGCTTCTTTGCGGAGTTCTACCTGACGATGGCGAACGACGGCGCATCCGACATCGAGCAGATCGAGTTCGCCAACGCCTTCCTCGATCCGGAGACGAAGGACCAACTGCTCAGCATCAGGCAGATCCACGGCGGCGGCCCGAGCGACACCTATCCGGAAGCGACGAAGCTCTACCGCGTCTCCGGCAAGTTCATGTTCCGGCCGGAGTTCGGGCAGTACCCGTTCGACACGCAGAAATTCATGGTCGAGCTGCAGCCCAAGTACGGCGATGCTCCCTTCATCATCCAGCCGCCGGCCGTGAAAAGCCGGGACCGGAATTTCGAGTCGGAGGGGTGGAACTGGAACGATCAATATGTCGGCTACGACGAGGACTTCATTCCGATCGTCGATGCGCGCACCGGCGAGCGGAGCATCGTGCCGTTCTACAAGGGCAACTTCAGCTGGATCATGCAGCGGGCGGCGACCGACTACTACCTGAGGGTCGTCATCCCGCTGTTCTTCATCCTGATCGTCGCCTACCTCTCGATCTTCATCCCGAAGGTCAACTTCGAGGCGATCATCACGATCCAGGTGACCGCCCTGCTATCGGCGGTGGCGCTCTATCTGGCGATCCCGAAGGTCGACGCGGAGGAGGCGACGATCTCCGACAAGATCTTCCTGTTCGACTACATGGCAGTGAGCCTGATGATCGGTCTGTCGATCATCCGGGTGAACCCGTGGGTTTCCAGGATCCCCGGCGCCGAGTTCACCGTCGCCGTGCTGCACGTGCTGGTGCTTCCGACCCTTGTGATCGCGATGGCGGCCTACACGCTGGGGCTGACGCTGTCGCCGGACCAGTCGCTGTCGGCGGTCTGGGACGCGCTGATGGGCCTGATCCGCGGATAGCCCCGCCTACATTGGCACGCGGATGATCGCGCGCAAGCCGCCCATGCTGCTCTCGGCCAGCCCTACGTCGCCGCCGTGGCTTCTCGCTATGTCGCGGGAGATCGCCAGGCCCAGCCCCGAGTTGCCGCTGTCCTGGTTGCGGGCGTGGTCGATGCGGTAGAACGGGCGGAACACGTTCTCGCGCTCGGACGTGGGGATGCCGGGACCGTCGTCGTCGACCTCGATGCGCAGCCAGTGGTCCTCGGTCGTCGCGCGGATCACCACCTGATCGCCGAAGCGCGCCGCATTGCTGACGAGGTTCGTCAGCGCCCGCTTGAAGGCCTGGCGCTTCAGCGGCAGCACGATGTCCTTGCGCCGCGGGCGGAGCCTCAGATCGATCGCCTTGCCGAAGAGCTGGGATTCGGCGTGCACCTCCTCCATCAGCTCGCGGAGGTTGGTCGGCTTTGCCTCCTCGCCGCCGTCGCCGCGAGCGAACGCCAGATAGTCCTCGAGCATGTGCTGCATCTCGCCGACGTCGGCCTTCAGCGCGCGCGATTCCGGGCCGTCGCCCAACAGCTCCAGCTCCAGCTTGAAGCGGGTCAGGATCGTGCGCAGGTCGTGGCTGACGCCCGCCAGCATGGTAGTGCGCTGATCGACGTGCTGCTTGATGCGGTCGCGCATCTCGAGGAAGGCCTGCGCCGCCTGGCGCACCTCGCGCGCGCCGCGCGGAGCGAAGTTGGCGGGCGCCGGGCGCCCCTTGCCGAATGCATCGGCCGCATCGGCGAGCCGCAGGATCGGCCGGATCTGGTTCCTCAGAAACAGGATCGCGACGTAGAGCAGCACGACCGACGTGATCACCATCCAGACCAGGAAGATGTGCGAGTTCGAGGCATAGGTCTGGCTGCGGGTTGCCACGAAGCGCAGGATCGCAGCGTCGAGCTTGACGCGGATCTCGACGTAGCTCGAGTTGCCCAGCGTATCGATCCAGAACGGGTAGCGGATCTGCTTCCTGATCTCGCTCGTCAGCGTGCGGTCGAGGAGGGCGAAGAACGGGCGCGGCTGATCGGCGGGCAGGTCGCCCGGGGGAAGCACCTCGAGCGACAGCTTCAGGCGGTCGCGGGCAAGCTCGATCAGCCGTCCGTACTCGTCCTGCCGGTCGTAGTCCTCGTACATGTCGATGATGGCGCCGAGGTCGCGGGCGGTCGCTTCGGAGAGACGGCGGGTCACCGCCTGCCAGTGCCGCTCCATGAAGACGAATGCGACGACGCCTTCGAGCAGCACGATCGGGGCGATGATGATGATGAGCGCGCGGGCGTAGAGGCCCTTCGGCATCAGGTCGGCGATCTTCTTCGACCCTTGCGCCAGCAGGCGGCCGGCGACAGCGGGCAGCGCGGCGACCCAGCCGGAACCGAAGCCGCCGATGCGCGGCAGCCGGCCCCGGGCCGGGGTGCGCCCGGAGGTCGCGTCAGTCCGTATAGAGGACATAGCCCTTGCCCCGCGCGGTCTGCAGGTAGACCGGGTTCGACGGGTCGGTTTCAATCTTGCGCCGCAGGCGGTTGATCTGCACGTCGATGGCGCGCTCGCTGCCGGTGGTGTCGTCGCCGGTCAGCTCGTGGCGGGCGATCGGCGTGCCGGGGCGGTCGGCGAACTGCCGGAGCAGGTCGCGCTCGCGCTCGGTGAGCTTGATCGTCTCGTCGCCCTTTTTCAGCTCGCCGCGGGAGATGTGGAACACGAACTCGCCCATGCGGACCTCGTCGCCCGAGCTCTGTCCGGAGCGGCCGCGGCGGAGGATGTTCTTCAGGCGCAGAACCAGCTCGCGCGGCTCGAAGGGCTTCGGCACGTAGTCGTCGACGCCGGCCTCCAGGCCCTCGATGCGGTCCTCGGGCTCAGAGCGGGCGGTGAGCATGCAGATCGGGATCGGCTTGGTGGCTTTGAGCTCACGCGCGAACTTCACGCCGCTCTCGCCCGGCATCATCACGTCGAGCACGACGAGGTCGAAGGCGAGGCCGCGCATGGCGGCGCGGGCGGCAGCCGCGTCCGAGGCCGGCGTCACGCGGAAGCCGTTTTCCACCAGGTAGCGGGAGAGCAGGTCGCGAATGCGCTGGTCGTCATCGACGACAAGCACGTGCGGAGCGTTGTCGGGAAGCGGCTCGCGGCGGGAGGGGACGGGGCTGATCGTCATAGCTCGGCCTTTCCGGGTCCGGTGGAAAGGGCTGCCGACGCGGCGATCACCGCCTTCACTGCGGCGCGGTCCTCCGGGGCGATCATGCCGAGCAGGAACGCCCGCGCGATCGGCTCGGCGGCAGGCCCTGCCTCGGCAAGTGCACTGCCAATTCTGGCAATCTGCAGGCGCACGAGCTTTTCGGCCAGCTCAGTGCCGGCGGGGGTGAGGAAAAGCCGGCGCTCGCGGCGGTCGCTCGGGCCGGCGCGCTGGATGATGAAGCCGCGATCGACGAGCTGCTTCAGGACGCGGGCAAGGCTCTGCTTGGTAATCTTCAGGATGTCGAGCAGATCGGCGACGCGCAGGCCGGGGCGGCGGTGGACGAAGTGCAGCACGCGATGGTGGGCGCGGCCGAAGCCGAACTCGGCGAGAATCGTGTCCGGCTCGGCGGTGAACTCGCGGTAGGCGAAGAACAAGAGCTCGACCAGCGCAACAAGCGGGTCATCGTCGCGGGTCTTCCTGTTGGCGCGCATACCTCTCGGCAGCGGTGTCGGAGAGCTTGCCCGATCCGAATTTATGTCAGTCATGTTGACTAATCTGGAGCCCGGCGCTACCCCTGGCAAGAGATTTGTGCAGGGTTTGGCACACATTTGACCGGTCATGGTGGCGGCCCGCGGCGTGGGTTGGAAAGCCGTGGCCCGCTACGCCAATTTGTGGACGCGCCAGAATGGCACGGCAGACTTGAGGACTTGAGCACGGAGGCGGCAATGGCAGCGCTCGTTCCTTACCATGACCGTGATGGTTTCATCTGGCTCGACGGCAAGCTGGTGCCCTGGCGCGAGGCGACGCTCCACGTGCTGACGCACGGCCTCCACTACGCCAGCGCGGTATTCGAGGGCGAGCGCGCCTACGGGGGGAAGATCTTCAAGCTCACCGAGCACACCGAACGGCTGATCGGCTCGGCGAAGATGCTCGATTTCGAGATCCCCTACAGCGCCGAGCAGATCGACGCCGCCTGCAACGAGGCGGTGAAGGCCAACAAGCTCGTCGACTGCTACGTGCGGCCGATCGCCTGGCGCGGCAGCGAGCAGATGGGGGTGAGCGCGCAACTCAACACGGTCCACCTCGCGATCGCGGCCTGGGACTGGGGCTCCTATTTCGATCCCAAGGAGCGGCTCCGCGGCATCCGCATCGCCAACGCGGTCTACCGCCGGCCCGACCCGGCGACGATCCCGGCCAAGGCGAAGGCAACCGGTCTCTACATGATCTGCACGATCGAGAAGCACCGGGCCGAGCGCGCCGGCTTTGCCGATGCGCTGATGCTCGACTGGCGCGGCCACGTGGCCGAATGCACGGGCGCCAATATCTTCTTCATCAAGGACGGGGCGCTGCACACGCCGACTCCCGACTGCTTCCTCGACGGCATCACCCGGCGCACGGTGATCGCGCTCGCCAAGAAGCGCGGATGGACGGTGCACGAGCGCACGATCCTGCCCGACGAGCTGCCGAGCTTCTCGGAGTGCTTCATCGTCGGCACCGCGGCGGAGGTGACTCCCGTGCGCGAGATCGGCACGCTGCAGTTCCAGCCCGGGCGCATCTGCGAGACGCTGCTCAACGACTATCTGGCGGCGGTGCAGCCTTCCAAGCAGGCCGCTGCGGAATAGTCCGCGGCGTCGATAACCTTACCTGCACAAGGGGCCGCCGCGGGCACTTGTCCCGCCGGCATGGCCCGGCCGTTGCATCGCTCAGGCGTACAGTCTCGCGATGGAACAATGGCTATGCTTCAGGTCTCGCAAAGTGTTCGTGCCCGCATGATCTCGCTCGGCGCCATGTCGCGCTCGCTCGGCGAGGAGCGCGCCGTCGCGCTGGCTCTCGAATTGACACGGAGCGTGGTTAACGAGATGGCCCGCGCGGGCAACCCGGAGCGGACGCTCGGCTCGTTCGAGTCGCGCTTGCGCCAGGAGATCGCGCAGGAGCGGGTGCGGGCGGCGAAGTCCCGTGGCGATGCCGGCGTCCGGTTGCACGAGCTGCTGCCGGAGATCGCACCGACGGGCGTCAACGCCTAGCTCCGCCAGCGCTCGAGGGAGTCCGTGTCGCTGTCGCGGGCATCGACCCAGCGGCCGGAGCCCTCGGGGCCGGTTTCCTTCTTCCAGAACGGCGCGCTGGTCTTCAGATAGTCCATCAGGAACTCGGCCGCCGCGAACGCGGCCTGGCGGTGCTGGGAAGCGGTCACCACCAGCACGATGCCTTCGCCAGGTTGCAGCAGCCCGTAGCGGTGGACGACAAGACTTGCCTGCAGTGGCCAGCGGGTGTTGGCCTCGGCCTCGACGCGGGCAAGCTCAGCCTCGGTCATGCCGGGATAGTGCTCGAGCGCGATGGAGGAGACCGCGCGCCCGTCGCTCTCATTGCGGACGAGGCCGCTGAAGGTGACGACTGCGCCGATATCGGCACGGCCGGCGGTCAGACGGGCAACCTCGACGCCGACGTCGAACGGCTCGCGCTGCACCCTGACCGCCATGCCTAGCCTCCGGTCACCGGCGGGAAGAAGGCGATCTCGCGCGCGCCGCGGATGCTGGCGGTCGGCTTGACGTGCGCGCGGTCGACGGCGGCGCGGATGACATCGGCGCGCGCAAAAGCCGCCGCGTACTCTGGCCCGCGCGACTTCAGCCAGCCGACGAGGTCGGCGACGGAGGCGATATCGGCCGGCAAGTCGACGATCTCCTCGCCCTTGCCGACACGCTCGCGAACCCAGGCGAAATAGCAGAGCTTCACGGTCATCGCTCAGCCATCCATGGCATGGCGGATCCCGGCGCGCAGATAGTCATAGCCGGTCCACAGCGTCAGCAGCGCGGCAATCCACAAGAGCAGCAGTCCGGCGAGCGTCAGCTGGGGCGCTGCCTCCTGCACTGCGGGACCAACCAGTAGCACGGCAAGTGCGATCATCTGCACGGTCGTCTTCCACTTGGCGAGCATCGTCACGTGCACCTTGACGTTGAGCTCGGCCAGGTACTCGCGGAGGCCCGAGACCAGGATCTCGCGGCAGAGCACGATGATGGCGGCCCAGATCGAGACGCCGCTGATGGTGTGGTCGTGGACCAGCATCAACAGCGCGATGCCGACCAGGAGCTTGTCGGCGATCGGGTCGAGCATACGGCCGAGACTCGACTGCTGCGACCAGACGCGGGCGAGAAAGCCGTCGAGCCAGTCGGTGAGCCCGGCGCTGACGAACACGGCAAACGCGGCCCAGCGGCCGAGGTCGCCCTCCAGGAAGTAAAGGCAGGCGGCGAGCGCCGGCACGGCCGCGATCCGGAGATACGTCAGCACGTTCGGGATGGCGAAGGCCAGCGGGCGTGTTTCCGCGCGTTCCATGGGGCTTCTATGCGGGCCAAGGGCTGGCGCGTCAATAAGCGCCCTGCGCATATCCGAGGCAAAAGGCGGGGCCTGTGTCAGGCGGGGGTCAAGGCGCCGACGACGGCAGCGGTCATCAGCGTCGCCAGCGTGCCCGAGATCAACGTCTTGGAACCCAGTGCGACGATCTCGGCGCGGCGTTCCGGCACCATGGCGGCGATGCCGCCGATCATGATGCCGAGGCTGCCGAGATTGGCGAACCCGCACAGCGCGTAGGTGAGAATTAGCCGCGAACGCTCCGACAGCGCCTCCGGCGGCACCGCGGCAAGCTGCAGGTAGGCGACAAACTCGTTGAGGACGATCTTCACGCCGAGGAGCGCGCCGCCGGTCGTCGCCTCGGACCACGGCACGCCGACGATCCAGGCGAGCGGCGCGAAGCACCAGCCAAGCATCTGCTCGATGGTCAGCGTCAGACCGAGCGGGCCCGTCAGTGAAGCCAGGATCTGATTGGCGAGCGCTACGAGCGCGACCACGACGATCAGCATAGCGGTGACGTTGGCGAGCAGGTCGATCCCTTCGCGGGTGCCGCGGGCGATCGCGTCCATGCTGGATGCCGCCGCATCACTCTCCGGGATGACCGGATCGACGACCTCGCCCGCCGCCGGCTTGCTGTCCGGCACCATCAGCGCGGCGAGCATCAATGCCGCCGGCACGCTGATCACCGATGCGACGATCAGGTGGCCTGCCGCGCCCGGCACCTTCGACCCGAGGATCGAGGCATAGAGCGCCAGCACCGTGCCGGCGATGCCGGCCATGCCGACGGTCATGGTGGCGAACAGCCCGCCACGGCTCATTTGCGCCAGATAGGGCCTGATGAACAGCGGCGCCTCGATCATACCGACAAAGATGTTGGCCGCGGCCGAAGTGCCGACCGGACCCGAGACGCCGAGAGAGCGCTGCAGCACCCAGGCGAAGGCGCGCACCACCTGCTGCAGGATGCCCCAGTGGTAGAGCAGCCGGGACAATGCGCTCACCAGCAGGATCAGCGGCAGCGCCTGGAAGGCCAGCACGAAGGAGCTCTCTGGCCGCACCGTCTCGAACGGGGTGGGGCCGCCGGCGAGATAGCCGAACACGAGCCGCATGCCGGCATTGGTCGCCGCCTGCAGCGCGGCCACGCCAGCAGCCGGCCAGTCGAACAGGGCGCGGACCGCCGGCACGTTCAGCATCACGCCAGCGACCGCCACCTGGAGGGCTAGGCCCGCAATCACGATGCGCAGCATGCGTGCGGCGGTTACCGCGGCTCGGTTCTCGGAGAGCGCCCAGGCGGCCAGCGGTATGAGGATCAGTCCGAGCGCGCTCTGCGCCTGCAACGCCATGTTTCCCCCTTCGCCGCCCCTGCAGCGGCACCCGGACGCGCCTATCCAGATTCAATTGTGTCACAATCGGCTTGCGCCCGCCGCTTGTGCACCGCAATATGACCCTCGACCGCAGGGTCGGATGGGGAGCATGGCCGGGCCGGCGCCGAATTTCGACGAGATGCGGGGGACAGACGGCATCATCCGCGATGCCTACAAGGCCCTCGACCGATGGCTCGCGGCGACGCCCTCCGAGGTGCTCGCCGTCCGCAACGCCGAGGCCGAGCACTTCTTCCGCCGCATCGGCATCACCTTCAACGTCTACGGCGATGCGCAGGGCACGGAGCGGCTGATCCCGTTCGACATCATCCCCCGGGTTTTGACGACAACGGAGTGGAGCCGGCTGGCGACGGGCCTCGCGCAGCGGGTCAAAGCGCTCAATGCCTTCATCGGCGACGTGTACGGCGAGCGCGAGATCGTGCGGGCCGGAATCGTGCCCGAGGAGCTGGTGTTGCACAACCCGGCGTTCCAGCCGGAGATGACGCGGATCAAGCCGGCCGGCGGGATCTACATCCATGTCGCCGGCATCGACGTGGTACGGGTCGATGCGGACACGTTCTACGTGCTCGAGGACAACTCGCGCACGCCGTCGGGTGTCTCCTACATGCTCGAGAATCGCGAGGCGATGCTGCGGCTGGTGCCGGAGCTCTTCGCGCAGATCCGGATCAGGCCGGTCGACAACTATCCCGACGACCTGCTGGCGACGCTCAGGTCGGTCGCGCCGAAGACAGCATCGCGCGAGCCGACGGTGGTCGTGCTGACGCCCGGGCAGCACAACTCCGCCTACTACGAGCACACGTTCCTCGCCGACAAGATGGGCGTCGAGCTGGTCGAGGGGCGCGATCTCTTCGTGCGCGAGAACATCGTCTACATGCGCACGACCGAGGGACCGCGCCGGGTCGACGTCATCTACCGGCGCATCGATGATGATTTCCTCGACCCGATGGCGTTCAACCCGGCCTCGGTGCTCGGCGTGCCGGGGCTGCTCTCGGCCTACAAGGCCGGCAACGTCACGCTCGCCAACGCGATCGGCACCGGCGTCTCCGACGATAAGGCGATCTACAGCTACATGCCGGAGATCGTGAAGTTCTATCTCGGCGAGGAGCCGATCCTGAAGAACGTGCCGACCTGGCGCTGCCGTGAGTCGGAGGCGCTCCGCTACGTGCTCGCGCACCTCTCCGAGCTGGTGGTCAAGGAAGTGCACGGCTCGGGCGGCTACGGCATGCTGGTCGGGCCGCACGCCACAAGAGCCGAGCGATCGAAGTTCGCCGACAAGATCAAGGCGGCGCCCGAGGCCTTCATCGCGCAGCCGACGCTGGCGCTCTCCACCGTGCCCTGCTTCGTCGAGGAGGGGCTCGCGCCGCGGCACGTCGACTTGAGGCCCTATGTGCTCTGCGGGGCGGACGGCATCCGCATCATCCCGGGCGGGCTCACCCGGGTCGCCCTCAAGGCCGGCTCGCTCGTGGTCAACTCCTCGCAGGGGGGCGGCACCAAAGACACCTGGGTAGTGGAGACCTGACGCCGATGCTGTCGCGCATGGCCGAAAGCCTCTACTGGCTCTCCCGCTATGTCGAGCGTGCGGAAAACCTGGCGCGTATACTGGAGCTTGCCGAGCGGCTGGCGACCCTGCCGTCGGCCTACGCAGGCACCTCAAACGAATGGGAGTCGGCGATCTCGACAGCGGCCTGCAAGGATGAATTCTACGAGAGCTACGACGAGGCGACACGCGACAACGTGATCGCGTTCATCGTCTGTGGGGAGAGCAACGGCTCCTCGATCAGGAGCTGCATACAGACGGCGCGATCCAACGCACGGGCGGTCAGGACCACGCTCACCACCGAGATGTGGGAGATCATCAACGGCGGCTGGCACGACATGAACCGCGCGAACCTCGAGCGGCTCACCCCCGGCGAGCTTGCGCAGTTCCTGTCGCGGGTGAGGCAGCTATCCCTCAGCTTCGACGGCGCCGCCTACCGCACCATGCTGCGCAAGGACCAGTACTGGTTCCAGCGGCTCGGCACCTACGTCGAGCGCTCCGACAACATCGCCCGCCTGCTCGACGTCAAGTATCACGTGCTGCTCCCCGACAACGAGCCGGTCGGCGGCGGGCTCGACTACTTCCAGTGGGCCTCGCTGCTGCGCTCGGTGTCGGCGCTCACCTCCTATCACTGGGTGTACCGCGAGAGCCTCAAGCCCTGGCTGGTGGCCGAGTTCATGATTTTGAGGCCAGAGCAGCCGCGCTCGCTGATCTCCTGCTACAGCTCGATCAACGACTACCTCGACCGGCTCGCCGACGCCTACGGCCGGCAAGGCGCGGCGCAGCGGTACGCGCGCTCGACCTACACCGGCCTGCAGAACTCCGATATCGAGGTGCTGTTCCAGGATGGCCTGCACGAGTTCCTGACCGGATTCCTCGACGAGAACAACCGGCTCGGAACGGCGATCACCGAGCAATACCTGTCCTGAGGCCGCCCACTCATGCGCCTCAAGGTCCGGCATCAAACCACCTACAGCTACGACCACCCGGCCCGCTTCGCCATGCAGGTGTTGCGCATGACTCCGCGCTCGCACGAGGGCCAATTCGTGCGCCGGTGGCGCGTCGAGGTCGATGCGGACGCGCGGCTCGACCGCAGCGAGGATGCCTACGGCAACATCACGCGCACGATCTTCATCGAGGGCCCGGTCGAGAAGGTGACCATCGTCGTCGAGGGCGAGGTCGACACGCTCGACATGGCGGGCTTCGTGCGCGGCTCTGTGGAGCGGCTGCCGGTGCCGCTGTTTCTGCGTGAGACGGCGCTGACGCGGCCTTCCGAGCCGCTCCGGGCGTTCGCGCGCAAGATCGCCGGCGGCACGGCCGGCGACCAGATCGCGACGCTCCACCAACTGATGCTGCGGATCGAAGCGGACATGGCGTTCGAGCCCGGCACGACGGCCGCGACCACGACGGCGGCGGAGGCGTTCGCGGCGCGGCGCGGCGTGTGCCAGGACTTCGCGCACGTGTTCGTCACCGCCGCCCGCACACTGGCGATCCCTGCCCGCTACGTCAGCGGCTACTACTTCCGTACCGACGGCGACAGGCAGGACGCGGGGCATGCCTGGGCCGAGGCCTGGGTCGAGGGCCTCGGCTGGATCGGCTTCGACCCGGCGAATGGCGCCTGCGTCACGGATCGCTACGTGCGGGTTGCGGCGGGGCCGGATTATCTCGACGCGGCGCCGGTGCGCGGCTCGCAGACGGGAGGGAGCACCGAGACGCTGTCGGTCGCGGTGTCGGTCGCGCAAGGCCAACGCATGGCGCAGACGCAATCGCAGTCGCAGTCCTAAGGCCGTTTCAGGCAAGCTGCCGTCATTTCGGTGCACGTTCGAATGTTCGCGGCCCAGGCGCGAACCCTAAGGTGCTTGCACGCAAACTTTCAGCGTATTCCCCGATACCAACGCCTTACTCGTCCGCAGACCTTGGAGATCAATCATCGACGTCGTGCCGATCGCCCATCCCGGCGGCTTCAACCTGATCCCGAGCAAACATAGTCCTGAGGAGGCCCATCGATGGGTACGACCAAAGCCGACGCAATCCGCCCCTTCTCCTTCAAGGCTCCGGAGCAAGATCTCGTCGACCTTCGCGGGCGCATCGCCGCGACCCGCTGGCCCGATAAGGAGACCGTCACAGATGATACGCAAGGCGTGCAACTCGCGACGATGCAGAAGCTCGCGCGCTACTGGGGCAGCGACTACGACTGGCGCAGGATCGAGGCGAAGCTCAACGCCCTGCCGAGCTTCGTGACGGAGATCGACGGTCTCGACATTCACTTCATCCATGTTCGCTCGAAACATGAGAACGCGTTGCCGGTCATCGTCACGCACGGATGGCCCGGCTCGGTCATCGAGCAGATGAAAATCATCGGCCCGCTGACCGACCCCACATCGCATGGCGGCAGCGCATCGGACGCGTTCCATGTGGTGATCCCGTCGATGCCGGGTTACGGCTTCTCCGGCAGGCCGACCACGACCGGCTGGGATCCGCCCCGCATCGCGCGCGCGTGGACCGCACTGATGAAGCGCCTCGGCTACAAGCGGTTCGTGGCGCAGGGCGGCGACTGGGGCGCGGTCGTCACGGAACAGATGGCCGTACAGGCGCCGCCGGAATTGCTCGGCGTCCACGTCAATATGCCTTCCGCCGTGCCGGCTGAAATCCTTTCGGCGCTCGCGACGCACACTCCCCCGCCCGGTCTATCGGCCGACGAAAAGTCCGCGTTCGAGCAGCTCGACTTCTTCTTCTCCAAGGACGTGGCCTACGCGCAGGAGATGGGGACCCGCCCGCAGACGCTGTACGCGATCGCGGACTCACCGGTCGGGCTCGCCGCCTGGTTCCTCGATCACGACATCCGCGCCTACGAGCTCATCGCCCGCGTCTTCGACGGCAAGACGGAAGGCCTGACGCGGGACGATGTTCTCGACAACATCACGATCACGTGGCTCACCAACACGGCTATTTCCGGGGCCCGTCTCTACTGGGAGAACAAGCTGGCCTTCTTTGTTCCCATGGGGGTCAAGATCCCGATCGCGGTGAGCGCCTTTCCGGACGAGCTCTATCAATGTCCGCGGAGCTGGGCGGAGCGGGCCTATCCCAAGCTCATCCACTACAACAAGCTTCCCAAGGGCGGGCATTTTGCGGCGTGGGAGCAGCCGGCGTTCCTCGTGTCCGAGATGCGCGCAGGGTTCAGATCGCTGCGCTAGTGTCCTGATCGCGAAATTCGTCTCATTGTGCCGCGAGCTCGGAACGAATTTCGCGATCTGACGGACACTAGCAAATCAACGATTCTAGTGTGATTCAGATCGAGAAGTCCGCTCAGGAACCTGGCCCGACGCGATGCGGACTTCTCGATCATCACACTAGCGGGTCTCGTTTGAAGGACGGTCCATGAAACCGACCCCATTCGTCGTGACCGTAGCCGCCATCGCGGCAATCGTCAGCGGCGCAATGACATTCTCAGCCGGAGGCGCGGACGAGGAAAGCGCGCCGATCTTCGGAATCAAAATTCCCCCCGGATACCGTGACTGGACGTTGATCTCGGTCGCCCGCGAAGAAGGCACCCTCGACGATCTGCGCGCCGTCCTGGGCAATGACATAGCGATCAAGGCTGCCCGGGAAGGGACGCTTCCGTACCCGGACGGCACCATCATTGCCCGGATTGCCTGGGGCCACGACCCGTTGCAGGAAAGCGAGAGGGCCTTTGGGCGCCCGCAGTCCTTCGTTGCCGGCGCCCCGAAGAACGGGGTTCAGTTCATGGTCAAGGACTCGAAGAAATACGCCTCGACCGGCGGCTGGGGGTTTGCGCATTTCGACGACGGCAAACCCGCCAGCGAGGCGGTGCACAACACCTGCTTTTCCTGCCACGCGATCGTCAAAGCTCGCGACTTCGTCTTCAACCGGTATGCGCCTTGAAGGCCGACGTGGACCGGCTGGTTGGTCATTAGCGTGCAATCTGGCGTATGGTTGGAGCGAGCGATCTGCAGCAACCAGGGAGGACGAAATGCCGCTCGACGTGGTCGACAAGGGACAGGTGACGAAGGAGACCGAGGAGATGCGCGTCAGACGCGAGCGCAACATCGCCAACAGCCCGAAGCCGCAGTTCTTCAAGCTTCGTGCGGAGCTGCTGAGCAAAGGGCGCACCAATCAGGTCGTTGCCGACACCGACAATATGTGGGTGAACCTCAAGGTCTATGCCGAGGGCGGCGAGAATGGGCTCCACAATCACACCGACGAGGACCACTTCCACCTGGTGCTGAGTGGCAGCGCCTGCTTCTACGGGCCGCGTGGGGAGGAGAAGCATTGCGGACCCTACGAGGGCATCATGCTGCCGGCCGGCTGCTACTACCGCTTCCTGGCGACCGGCGACGAGCCCCTCATCCTGCTCCGCGTCGGCTGCAACGCCGGCCCGAGCCAGGCGCACCGCCGCATCAACGTGTACGGCGATCCGCTGCCGAGCGATTCCAAAGAGAATGGCCAGGTGGAGGTCATCCCGCGCAAGAGCGAATTCTGGGGCGCGGCCAAATAACGGCTACTACGGGAGGCTGCCCTTCCGGCGGAAGCGCGCCAGCAGCGTCGTGCGCATGCGGACCTCGCCCTCGACCGACGAGCTCACGGGGCGGCTCGCCTCGGGGCCGTAGGCTTGACGCATAAGGTACTCGAAGCTGCGGGCGGGTAGCACCGTCTTGCTCCACACGCCCATCAGCTCGAGCGCGGTGCCGACGACGGTGCGGACCGGGAGCCGGCGCCGGTGGAGCATGCGCTCGACGGCGCGGGCGACCACATCGGGCGCGGGCCCCTTCTTCTCCGACGCGGCATAGAATGCCACGGCGCTGCGGAAGGCGGCATCATAGGCCGAGCTGTCGTTGGCGTTCTCGCTGATGACGCGATTGACGCCGATCGCGGTGTTGAGATCGCCAGGATGCAGCACGGAAGCCTCGATGCCGAAGGGACGTACCTCGGTGCGCAGCGCCTCGACGAGACCGTCGAGGGCGAACTTGCCGGCGCTGTAGTGGGCCTGGTAGGGGAGCCCGATCAGGCCGCCGATCGAGCCGATGACTATGATCCGCCCGGATGCTTGCTGGCGCATGGTGGGCAGCACGGCACGGATCACGCGGACGCTGCCGAAATAGTTGATGTCGAGATGGCGGCGCGCCTCCTCGACGGTCGTGTCCTCGATCGAGCCGACGAGGCTCACGCCGGCGCAATGGACGAGGGCATCGATGCGGCCTTCGCGGGCGAGCAGCTCCTCGACCGCGCGCGCGACGGAGGCGTCGTCGGTGACGTCCATGCCGAGGTACGACCAGCCTTCGCCGGCGATAGCCGTGCGGCTTCCGCCGTAGACGCGCCAGCCGATCCGCGCGGCGAGGCGGTCGCAGCAGGCCCGCCCGACGCCCGAGGAGCTGCCGGTCACCAACGCGACCTTTTCAATTCCCGGTTTCATGATCCTCCGAGGGCCTTCAGTTCTTCCGCTCGTGGAAGAAATCATAGATCTTCTGCGCCATCTCCGCCGAGATGCCGGCGACCGCCTTCAAGTCCTCGACGCCCGCCCGCGACACGGCTTTTGCCGAGCCGAAGTGGGCGAGCAGCGCGCGCTTGCGGGTCGGGCCGATGCCGGCGATCTCGTC
Source organism: Hyphomicrobiaceae bacterium (assembly GCA_044867545.1). Lineage (GTDB taxonomy): Bacteria > Pseudomonadota > Alphaproteobacteria > Rhizobiales > Hyphomicrobiaceae > DATLZB01. The sequence continues at coordinate 17,489 of JBIOVC010000523.1, forward strand.
CAGCGGGTTGGCGCCGATCGCCTTCGACCGCTTCGCGCGATGCGTGCCGATCGCGAAGCGGTGGGCCTCATCGCGCAGCCGCTGGATGAAATAGAGCACGGGATCGCGCGGCTCCAGCATGAACGGGCCGCGGCCCTTCATATGGATATGCTCGCGGCCGGCGTCACGGTCGGGACCTTTGGCGACGCCAAGGAGCGTCACGTCGCTGACGCCGAGCTCGGCCAGCGCCTCGCAGGCAACGTTGAGCTGGCCGGCACCGCCATCGATCAGCACGAGATCGGGGCGATCGGGGAGGACGCCTGTCTCGTCGTCCTCCTCGACGTCCATGGTGGGGTCAAGCCCGCCGGGTGGGGAGATGGGGTCAGACCCGCCGGGTCTGACCCCATGTTCGACGTCATCGGCCCTCAACACGCCGAAGGCGATCGCATCGGCGCCGCGCTCGGTGAGCGCCGGGGTGGTTGGTGCCTCGATGCGTGATCTCTCCCCTCCCCCTTGTGGGGAGGGGCTAGGGGTGGGGAGAGCCACCACATCGACCGTTCTGCCATCCCCCCCTCCCTGACCCTCCCCCACGAGGGGGGAGGGAACGAAGGAGGGAAGACCTTCGCTTTCTGTGGCGTTGGAAGCGGGGTCAGATGCTGCGGGTCCGACCTCCCGCTCGACCGTGGCATCTGCGGGGTCAGACCCGCAGGGTCTGACCCCTTCATCCAGCGCTTCGCTTTCCTCGAGCACGAGGCGCTTGAAGCGGCGGGTCAGCACCTCGCGCATCATGGCGTAGTCGTCGCCCGGCGCGAGGTCGGCCGACTTGATGTTGAACTTGCGGTACTGGCTCTTCACGAACCCTTCCGCGCCGGCAACGATCATTGCACCCACCGCATTGGCGCCCATAATGTGGCTGTTGTCGAACACCTCGATCCGGCGCGGGGCCGTGGGCAGGCCGAGCCGCTCCGCGATCGCGGCGAGTAGCGTGCGTTGAGAAGAGGCCTCCGCAAGCCGGCGCCCCAGCGCCTCGCGCGCGTTCTGCAGTGCATGCTCGACGATGCCGGTCTTGGCGCCACGCCGCGGCACGCGGACCTCGACCCTGCGCTCGGCCTTGGTCGAAAGCGCCTCTGCGAGCAGCGCGCGGCTCGGCACGTCGTGGGAGAGCAGCAGGAGCCGCGGGACGGGCTTGTCGTCGTAGAACTGGGCGATGAAGCTGTCGAGCACCTCCTCGACCGACAGCGAGCGGTCGGCGCGCGGGAAGTAAGCGCGGTTGCCCCAGTTCTGGCCGGAGCGGAAGAAGAACACCTCGACGCAGGTCTGCCCGCCAGCCTGGTGGGCGGCGAACACGTCCGCCTCCTCGATGCCTTCGGGGTTGATTGCCTGGTCGGCGGTGACGTGGGCGAGTGCCCACAGGCGGTTGCGAAAGTCGGCGGCGCGCTCGAACTCGAGCTTGTCTGACGCCTCCTGCATCAGCCGCTGGTACATGCGGCGCACGTTCTGGCTCTCGCCCTTCAAGAAGCGCGTCGCCTCGTCAACGAGGCGGCCGTAGTCCTCGAGTTCGATCTCGCCGGTGCATGGCGCCGAGCAGCGCTTGATCTGGTAGAGCAGGCAGGGGCGCGTGCGCGTCTCGAAAACGCTGTCGGAGCAGGACCGCAAGCGGAACGCCCGCTGCAGCATGTTGACCGTGCGGTTGACGGCGCCGGCCGAGGCGAAGGGCCCGAAGTAGTCGCCCTTGCGATTGCGCGCACCGCGATGCTTCATGATCTGGGGCGCGCGGTGGTCGCGGGCGATCAGGATGAACGGGAAAGACTTGTCGTCCCGCATCAGCACGTTGAAGCGCGGACGGAAGCGCTTGATGAGGTTCGCTTCGAGCAGCAGCGCCTCGGCCTCGGTGCGGACCGTCACGAACTCCATGGCCGCCGTCTGAGCGATCATGCGGGCGATGC